>JANNLP010000240.1:0-4955 GCA_031396905.1 Gemmataceae bacterium | reverse complement strand
GCCGGACCGTACGTTGGCGACCCACGGTTGATTGTCAAGATACCAGCGAATCGTTTCGTTCAGACCTTCCGCGAATGGCACTTGCACCCGCCAACCCAGTTCACGCTCGGCCTTGCTGCAATCGATGGCATACCGTCGATCATGCCCCGGCCGATCGGCCACGTATTTGATGAGCGACTTCGACTTGCCCAGCAACTCGATCAGCGTGTGCGTCAGTTCGAGATTCGGCTTCTCGCACTTGCCGCCGAAGTTGTAAACCTCGCCGGGCTTGCCCTTGCGCCAGGCGGCTTCGACGCCGCGGCAATGGTCCAGCACATGAATCCAGTCGCGAATCTGCATGCCATCGCCGTACACGGGCACTTGTTGGTCAGCGAGCAGATTGGCAATAAATAGCGGTATCAGCTTTTCAGGAAACTGGTATGCACCATAATTATTGGAGCAGCGCGTGATGACAGCCGGCATGTTGAAAGTGTGAACGTAGCTTCGCACCAGCAAGTCGGCTGCGGCTTTGCTGGCCGAGTATGGACTGTTCGGCGTGATCGGTGTGTCTTCGGTAAACAACCCGATCGCGCCGAGCGAGCCGTATACCTCGTCAGTGGACACTTGCACATACTTGGCCACCTTGAACTCGCGGGCTGCATCAAGGAGGATTTGCGTGCCGATGATATTGGTGCGTACAAACGGGCCAGAGTCCTGAATGCTGCGATCGACGTGGCTCTCAGCCGCGAAGTGAATGACGTCGGTCACGCTGCGTTGCATCACCGCGCGGACAGCTTCGCGATCGGCGACGTCGCCGCGGACAAAGCTATAGCGCGGATTCTTGTCATATCCCGCAAGATTCTGCAGGTTGCCGGCATAAGTCAATGCATCAAAGTTGATGACGCGGACCGCCGAGTCCGTGGCCATGAGGTTGCGAATGAAATTGCTGCCGATAAAGCCACAACCGCCAGTAACAAGCAATGCGCCCATAGTGATCCCTTCCGTGGACTAGTCGAAAAGTTAGGGGCTGTGGGCAATGGCGTCAAGGCTTGCGCATGTTGCCTACTTCACAGTCCGACTGTGACCTTCTCCGCCACGCACTCCGTGAGCACCTCGTCGAAGATGGCAATTGCAGTGTCGATTTGGTCGGCGCTGACGCTGAGGGCGGGGCAGAAGCGCACGGCCGCTTCGCCGCAGGGTAGCAGCAATAGGCCATGGTAGAACGCGGCGTCCACCACATCGTCACGCAACTTTCCGTCGGGCCGGCGCGTTTTCGGATTGAGTACGTCGATGGCGCGCATCAGGCCCAGGCCGCGCGGGCTGGCGAGATACTCGTGACGCGTTTGCAACTCAACGAGGCACGCATGGACTTGGTCCCCGCGTTCCCGCGCATTGGCAATGTACTCGCGTTCGAGCAACTTCAGGGTTTCGATGCCGGCCCGGCAACTCAAAGGGTTGCCGCCGAAAGTGCTGGCGTGACTGCCCGACGGCCAATCCATCACCGAGCTTTTGGCCACGATAGCACCCAGCGGCATGCCGCTGGCTATGCCCTTGGCCAGGCACGTAATGTCCGGTTCAATGCCCCAATGTTCGTGGGCATAGAGCTTACCCGTCCGGCCCATACCGCATTGCACTTCATCTAGCACCAACAGAATGCCGTGTTTGTCGCACAGTTCACGCAGAGCCGGCAAGCAGCCCGGCGGTGATACGTGATAGCCGCCTTCGCCTTGAATCGGCTCAATGAAGATGGCCGCGACTTCATCCGGAGGAGCCAGCCGTTTGAATAGTGTTTCCTCAATGTTCTTGACAACATCGCAATAGCCGGCCGTCAACTCGCAAACGCCAGCGCGGCCGCCGACACCGGTGCCATGTGCGGGTTGCGGACATGTTGACGAACACGACTTGGGAAACGGGACATGGTGAATATCAGGAACCAATGGCGAGAAGCCACGGCGATGCACTAGCTTGGAACCCGAGAGCGACATTGCACCATATGTCCGCCCGTGGAAAGCGCCGAAGAAGGCAATGACTCGCGTGCGCCCGGTGTGATAGCGGGAGAGTTTCAGTGCTGCTTCAAGAGCCTCGGCTCCGCTATTCGTAAAGAACACTTTCTTCGATGACGGTCCAGGAGCGGAGTCGGCTAAACGTTGAGCGAGATCGATCTGCGGCGCGTAATAGAAATCCGTGCCTGACATGTGAATCAGTTTCGCCGCTTGATCCTGAATCGCAGCGACGACTTCGGGATGACAGTGGCCCGTCGAGGTCACGGCAATGCCCGCCGTCATGTCAAGGAACAGGTTCCCATCGATGTCCTCGATGACCGCACCAGAGCCACGGCCCACTACCAATGGGTAGCCGCGCGTGTATGACGGCGAAACGTAGACGGCGTCGCGCTCAAGCAAAGCCTTGGCTTTGGGGCCAGGCAGCGGCATCTTGAGGTCGGGAACCGTCTGTCCATCAAATAGAAACATAGCCATCTCCCGGGCGAACCCATCACAATGCCTATTTTACAGGGAGTTTGCGGGGGGTCTATGCCGACCACGCATTGCCGAGTTGTACCGTGGGACGGACAATGACGACAATGACGAGGAAACGATGGAGTTTTTGATCCGCTACGGTCAATCGGAAGTCACGTTGCATACCGACGCCGGTCGGCTCGTGGAGCTACAGCGTCGTGCTACGCCAACTGCCGCCGCCGATCCGCCGCGATTAGTGCGCGATGCGCTCGAGGCACCCATCGGCTTCCCGGCACTACGCCAGGCTTTGACGCCGGACGATCATGTCGCCATTGTGGCTGACACCACTTTGCTGAACTTGGAAGAGCTTATAGTTCCGATCGTGGAACATATCTGTGCCGCCGGCGTCGATCCGGGACGGGTGACCGTCGTAGTGGCGGCCGACAGCGGCGAAATGCCCGAGCGCATTGCGGGTGTGACCCTGGAGCGCCACGATCCGACCGAAATCAAGCGACTCGCTTACGTGGCCACGACCGCCGGGGGGCGCCGCATCTATCTCAATCGCACCGTCGTCGAGGCGGAGCAGACTGTGGTACTGGCCGAGGTGCGACACGATCCACGTGGCGGCCTCACTGGTGGCATGGCCGCGCTGTTTCCCGCGCTCAGCGACACGGCGACCATCGCGGAGCTTCGCGATAAGCGCAGCGCTGAAACCGCGGATGAGGCCAAAGAAGTTTGCTGGCTCTTCGGCCTACCATTTTTCGTAAACGTCATCGCCGGGGCGGAAGGCGGAGTGCATCAAATTGTCACTGGACCGATAGATTCATTGGCGTTGGCACGCAAAGCCATCAAGAGCTTGTGGGTTGCTGAAGTTGAAAACACCGCCGACCTGGTGATCGCCTGTTTGGCAACTGCAAGCACCGTCGCAGAGTTTGCGGCCGCGTTGACCCATGCCGCAAGTGTCGCTTCACCCGGAGGCGTGATCGTATTGTTGACGGATGCGCTGCCGGACTTGGGATCCGGGCTGGCGGGTGCACGCGAGTTTGACTCACCGAGTGCCGCGCGCAAGCAACTCGATGCCGAACTCCACGAAGACTACCGCGAAGCAGTGCAATGGCTGCGGATGGTGCATCGCCATCGTGTGATGGTGTTGAGCCGCTGGGACGAGGAACTGGTCGAGGATTTGTTCGCCACGCCGCTACAACATGCTGGACAGGTGCAGAAGCTATTGGATGCTGCCGAGTCTTGCATCGTCATCCCCGACGCCAATCGCCTGTATGCCCATGTTGCAACGACGGAATGAGGTTTGTCTTGGAACCGGCAACGGAATCTGAAACGGGTTATCGAGCTGCGCTGTCCGGCGCGGCATTATTCGATCGTTCCGCATCCGGCAAGATCGAGGTCCGCGGCCCGGAAGCGCCGGACTTTCTGCACAATCTGAGCACTAACGACGTCAAGGGTCTACCACTTGGGGGCGGCTGTGAAGCGTTCTTCTGCAATGAGCGTGCCCGGGCTTTGTTTCATTGCCGCATCTATCACGTGCGTCTCGGCGGCGAGGATGCCCTTTGGATCGATGTCACTCCCGGGCAGGGCGCGGCATTACTCAAACATCTCGATCGACATTTGATTGCCGAAAATGCCGTGCTCGCCGACCGCACGGCGGAATTTGCGCAGTTTCATCTCGCCGGGCCGAAAGCCGCCGACATTTTGAGCGCGGCAATGGGTGAACCGGTGCCGCCTTTGCAGTTACATCAACACATGGAGCGTATGCTTGGCCCGACGTTGGTCGCCAACATCCGTCGGCACGATCCATTGGGAGTGCCCGGTTACGATATTGTTTGCCTAACCGCAAGAGCGGAAGATGCTCGATCGCGCTTGATTGCCGCCGGCGCAACGATGGCTGACGAGACGTCCTGGGAGTGGCTGCGCATCGAAGCCGGCACGCCGGAGTTCGGCATGGACTTTGACGAAAAGCGTTTCGTGATCGAAATCGGCCGGCCCGATGCGATCAGTTTCACCAAAGGTTGCTTCTTAGGGCAGGAGCCTATCGTCATGGCCCGCGACCGAACCGGATTCGTGAGCCGCAGCCTACGCGGGCTGAGGCTGAGCGATGCGATCGGCGCATCAGCCGGGACGAAACTATTCGCGCCGGAAGATGTCGGCGTGCTGACCAGCGTGGCGATCACGCCGGGCCAGGGCCGGGTAGCGCTTGGATATCTGCGCCGCGGGTTTGAAACAATCGGCACCAAGGTGCATGTTGGAACGGCCGAAGGTCCGGTCGCCGAAGTTACTTCACCGCCAATCCGCGGAACATTGTAATTGTCTTTCTCCCCTCTCCCCTTGGGGGAGAGGGGTTAGGGGTGAGGGGTTGATACCTTGGCGCGGCTTGCGTCGGGGGGGCGGGCCCCCCCCCCCCCCCCCCCCCCCCCACGGGGGGGGCAGGCATCAACAAAAAAAAAAAGAGAAGGAGGTTATGATTGTAGTGAACCGGCCAGAGCACCGACAAACAAAACCAACAAC
>JANNLP010000222.1:0-2593 GCA_031396905.1 Gemmataceae bacterium | reverse complement strand
GATTTCTCGCTACTGGTCAACAACGGGTCCGGGAGTTTCACCGAGCAGTCCGCGACGCGGGGCTTGGCGATGGACAGTGCGCCGCCGGATGGCACTGTCGCCGGCGATGTGGACGGCGATGGAGACTATGACTTCGTCTTCACCAAGGGCGACCAGTTCACTAGCCCTGAACTCGGCATTGTCGTGGCACGCAACAACGGAGCAGGCGTTTTCACCCGCCAGTTCATGCCGTTCGCTCAAGTCTTCCCCAACCTGCCCGATATCCGCGCCGGCGGCGACGCCAATCAAGGGATGAGCCTCGGCGATATCGACGACGATGGCGATCTCGACCTTGTCATGGCACTCGGACTTTTCTTCACCGACCACAACGAATTGAATCAAACCATCGGCAACCACCCGGTTGTTTCGCACGCAATCTTTATTAATGACGGTACGGGTCAGTTTGTGGAACAGAGCTCGACGCGCTGGCAGGTGGGGTCGTACTCGGGCGACATCCTTCGCGGCGGCAACGGCGAACTAGTAGATGTGGATTACGACAACGATTTGGATTTCATCGCTCTTCGGCGCGACTCCTCGACAGACATTAAACAGTTGCAAGTATTCCTCAATAGCGGGCCGGGTGTATTCACCTATGCGCCACAGTACGCATTCATTTTTCCAGGCGGCGGAATCGGGTTCGGCAATGACATGGACGTGACGGACCTCGATGGCGACGGAACCTACGACGTGTGGATCGGCTTGGCCGGCGAACGGGTTCACACGATGATCAACACCTACGAAGACCCGTCCGGCATCGCCGCCGATTTGCCCCGCAATTTCCAAGTGGTCTCCGCCGACCCGGCGGGCGTCACGGTGACATGGACGGCTCCACCCTTCGCCGCGGCGGCGCGATCGTATCGAGTCTACCGTTCGACTTGGCCGGGCTTGGCGCGGACGGAGCGCGAGCTGATTAAGATCGTTGGCAACCCGCACCAGGACGAGGGCTTCACCGACCCGATCACGCGCTGGACGAACACCGCCGGGTTAGGCGATCCCGACGTGACACTTGTCGGTACGACGGGTGAGGTGCGCTTCATCGACCGCACCGCACGGCCGGGCATCCAATACTACTACAGCGTCGTCCATGTCGGCACCGAGAATACACATAGCCGGCCGACGGCCGAACTGAGTGCCCAAATCGCGCCCGCCACAGGTTCGGACACGGCGGCCCCCTTCCTGACGATTGTCAAACCAACGGTCGACGAGTGGTCGCAGTACCCGGAAATTGTGCTGCAGTACGGCGACGGTGGCAGCGGCATTAACTTGGCAAGCCTGCAAGTGTCCGTGAACAAGCCACTCGGTACAGGAGTGCCAGCGACCGGAGGCCGACCGGCAAACGCCGACCTAAGTGACCTGTTCTTTTTCAAAAACGACAGGGTGTTCATCGCGCCGTTCGAGGCGGACCAGTGGCTGCCAGCCGGTTTGGTCACGCTCACCGTCTCGATCGCCGACGTGGCCGGCAATGTTACTTTGCGGCAAAAGACGTTTACCGTCAGTACGGTCGCTGACGCACTTCCCCTCGCGGCCGCAACTGTTACGGGTATCAATGGTCAAATGGTCAACCTGTCCGGGTCCGGAAGTTCCGACAGCGACGGCCGCGTCCTTCGTTGGGAGTGGTACTTCCCGGACGGGACCACGGCGCTGGGCCAAGAGGCGAATTGGCAAGCACCAGGCAACGGCAGCTATGAGGTCGAGTTGTACGTTTGGGATGATCGCGGCGGCGTCGCCGAAGCGGAAATCGACGTCGTCATCGGCGGCCCGGCAATCGGTGGGTTGATCGACACTCCCGACCCAGTGGTGACAGGGGGCACCATTTCACTGACGGCCGTCAATGTAGTTGCGCCTGGCAGTATGGTCCAGAACGTCAGCTTCTACCGCGAGAGCAATGGCATGGCAGGACTCCAGGCCGGTTCGGACTTGCTGCTTCTGATCGACGGCACGGTTCCTTATGCAGTCACCGCATCGACAAGCGGTTTATCCGCGGGAAGCTACGTTTATTACGCGAAGGCGCTTTCCACGGCTGGATTGGAGAGTAACGTCGCCTCAGCGACAAATACAGTAACGCCTCCTCGACCGGTGAGGGTGGGTTCATTAGTCATCAACGACGGCTCCGCTCAGCGCTCGCGGATCACTTCGTTGACAGTTGCCTTCGACCAAATTGTTTCTTTTTCGGGAGCGGCCGTTCAGGCTTTCCAAATCAAGCGGCAAGTGGACAATGCTTCGGTGACGTTGTCTGCAGCGGTGAACAACGCTACATCTCGAACGGTAGTCACTTTGACCTTCGTCGGAGGTGCGGTCGATTTCGGTTCACTCAAGGACGGTCGCTATACGCTGACGATTGATGCCGGCAAGGTGTCCAACGCCAATGGCCCCCACGACGGCGACGGCAAAGGAGTCGGCGCGGACAACTATGTTCTCGCTTCGGCCAGCACGCCCAATCCGCCGACCAATATATTCCGCATCTTCGGCGACGCTACCGGTGACGGCAATGTGTTCGCCGACGACTTCATCATCTTTCGTCAGTCCTTCGGCGGCACCGACGCCATGTTCGATT
>JANNLP010000205.1:0-3717 GCA_031396905.1 Gemmataceae bacterium | reverse complement strand
CAATCAAAGCCCGCCGATAAAGAGAAGGAGCGAAGCCATGCCTTTCGTCCCGTACGTAGTGGAGACGAGTGGCCGCGAGGAGCGGGTTTTCGATATCAACAGCCTGTTGATGAAAGACCGGATCATCTTTTTGCAAGGGCAGGTGGACGACTACAGTGCGAATCTGATCGTCGCCCAGATGCTGTACTTGCAGTTTGAGGATCCGAAGGCCGACATCAACCTTTACATCAACAGCCCCGGCGGTTCGGTGACCGCGGGCATGAGCATTTATGACACGATGCAATTCGTCACCTGCGACGTGGCGACTTATTGCATCGGCCAGGCGGCCAGCATGGGCGCGGTGCTGCTCACCGCGGGGGCCAAAGGTAAACGCCATGCCCTGCCCAATGCCCGGATCATGATCCACCAGCCACTGGCCGGCACCGAAGGAACCACGACCGAAATCCTGATTCACGCCAAGGAGTTCATCCGGCTCAAGAAGGTTCTCAACGAAATCTTGAGCAAGCACACCGGGCAGACGCTCGACAAGATCGAACGCGAGACCGACCGCGACAACTTCCTCAGCGCTGAGGAATCCGTCAGCTATGGTCTCATCGATCGCGTGCTCGAGCGAATGCCAATGCCCACCGCCACGGTAAAAGCCTGATCCCATCCCGAGACCGGGTGCGACGAAGGCGGACCGGGCGCGATGCCGGTCCGCCTTCTTTGTTTGGACACCCGATGCTGCGCCGGCGTTCGATAATATCGATTCTGCTGACAGTCGTTGCCTTTGCCGGCGGCTGCAAGAGCCGTTCGGACCTCGTCGAAGCCGAACTGCGCCTCAAAGACCGCCAACTCCGGGAAGTAGCAGAAGAACGCAACCGCCTCAGCGCGCTGAATGAGGCTTACGAGAATTCCCTGCGCGGCGGTCCGCCTTGTCCTCAACCGGGCCGAGGCGGTTCTGCGCCGGTAGACATCAAGGACATTCAGATTGGCCGTGGCACGGGCGGCATCGACGAGGGCCGCGGCCCCGGCGACGAAGGCATTCAAGTGATCATCGTGCCGCGCGACGGCGACGGCAGTGCCGTGAAAGCGCCGGGCAGCGCCAGGGTGACGGCAATGCAAGTCAGCCCCGAGGGGCTGAAAACGCCGCTATCTACGTGGGACGTCAGCGCTCCGTACCTTCGACGTAATTGGAAGGCGGGTTTGCTCAGCAGCGGCTATTACGTCGCGCTCCCGTGGCAGATCATGCCAATGAGCGAGAAGTTGCGCATCGTCGTGCAATTCCAAACTCCGGACGGCGCGATGTTCGAATCCGAGCGCGACATTCAAGTTCGCTTAACGCATCTCCGCGGCGAACAACTGCCCAAACCGCTGGACCCGGACATCATTCCCGCGCCCGCCGGCCCGATCGGCGTGCCAACGGCATTTCCCGCAGTTCCCAGCGGCGTCCCCACGGCCATCCCCGCACCGCACCAATTCGACCCCACGGCCCCGCTGCCGCCGCCAACACCGTGGAACGCCGGACCGGAATTGGGTGGACCAACGACGAGCCAGAAACTACGGGCGACACTGGGAAAGCCGCAGGTGCGGAACAGCATTGAAAAAAGCAATTGTCGTCAGTGATCGCCTTTCCTGACGATGTCGCTATGGCGTATGATGAAATGAGCGTGCGAGGATTGACTATGAGTACGATGATAGTTCGAAGCAACGTCGATTCCGAAATCGTCCATCCGCCGGAAATGCGATCATTGGGTACTTCCGCAGTCGACACTGCGAGTTCTGAAGTAATAGATACTGACGCTTCCTGCGACTTTTATGCTACCGTTGGCTCTATTCCAGCCGACGAATCCCAATGGTCGAATCGACAATCGATCTTTCGCACTTGGCGTGCTGACCCTCGATTCGCCGCGTACTGGCCGATGTTGGATCGATTGTTGACACTTGACTTCGCCGGCACGCGTGTCTGGGCCGTTGCCGCTGAAGCAATTTGCGGATTGGATTCCGAAGCATACGACTTCGAAGCCTGGCACGATTTGCGTGAGTTGAGCCGGCTGCCGCTTAGCGATCGCGCACCATGATTCTTGTCGACACAAGCGTCGTCATTGACTTCGCTCGCGGCAAAGAGCCAAAGTTGGCGGCCTTGCTGATGGCGCATCCGGTTGCTGTCTGCGGCGTCACGCGAACCGAGTTTCTCTGTGGTGCCCGCGACCCCGCTCATCGCCACAAACTTATTGCCATCTTGGCCGCGTTTCAATTCGTGCCGTTCCCGGATGCACTTTGGGACGATGTCGGGGACACCGTAGCATTGCTTCGGCGTCGTGGCATCACGGTGCCGCTACCCGACGCAATCATCGCTGCCTTGGCAATCAAGAATGATACCGAAGTCTGGACCCGCGATCCGCACTTTTCCGCCATTCGGGCCGCGCTACCGGCGCTAAAACTGTTTCAAGAGCCGCCATAGAATCTGCGTTAGTTTTAATTCGGCGCAAGTCCCATCCGCACCACCGTTTACATACTACTACTTGGTGGCCGCACCACCCTTTCCGTGCTTTTTTCGCAAAATGCGCGAACCGGACTTGGGTTTGGTGCGTCTGAAGGGTAGAAACCAGAGATGGTTCGTAGGACGGCTGCGCCATAAACGGTTCGGGATGGTCCCGAGCCATACGGCGGCGGCTAGTAGGCTTGAGAGGGTTTGACACCCTCGGAGTCTGTGCAGATGAATGTCGGGCGGCCTTGAGTCGTCCACCTTTTTTCAATCGGAGGTCTGTCATGACCGTTACCACGATGGGTTCGCGAATGCAGTCGGGTTTGATTGTCGGCGTCAATAGCGCCGCCACGAACCTACGCGTCGCTTCCCGCATGGGCGCGGAACGGACTTCCGAATCTCCGTTCCCCTTTTCATTGCGCGACCCGCGCACAGCCAACGATCAACGTCAGCTTCCGGCTTATTTAGCCGCGAAGCTGCCGGCCGGTCGGTCGGTCAAGTGTCGGGGACGCAGCATCCCAGCGATACGCCACAGAACGTGGCAACTCGCGCTCGGGAAACGCAGCGTCGGGAAGTAACGCAGTTGCGATGATGTGACGCCACGGGGCCTCGGCCTCGGGAGTGTTCACGGCCGACAGCGGTCGGTTCGTCGAGCTATGGTCATGCACCATTCGGCTCGGGAACGCGAACGCGAATGTGTCGTGTGCATTTCTCGGCAGTGCCTTTGTGCGCTTCACCCCATCGCCATGTACGGCCATTCGGCAAGTGGGCTTGCTCCTCCAACACGATCGGGAGCTAGCCGCGCCGTTTGGCTGTGGGCGAAACCGCAATCGGATCGGAAACGGGGACGGAGACTATGTCTTGGATTGAGGCTACGGCATTGGTACGGCGAGCGCAGGCAGGCGACCGGGCGGCCTTCGGTGCGCTCGTCGAGCGGTTTTCAGGCGCGGTATACGCCGCAGCCCTGACGCGGGTGCGGAACGCGCACATGGCCCAGGAGCTGACGCAGGAAGTGTTCGTCCACGCCTGGCGGAAAATCGCGCAGCTTCGCGATCCGAGGTGCTTCGCGGGTTGGCTCCGGCGAATAACGGCCCGCTTGGCCATCAACATGCTGACCCGCCGGGCAATCCCCGTCGGGGCCGGCACCGACGCTCGGGAAGGCGGTGCTACTGTGACGAGCGATCCGCTTGACACACTGGTTCGAGCCGAACAGAAGGTGGCCGGGCGCGGTGCGTTGCGGCGGTTGAAGC
>JANNLP010000176.1:0-2162 GCA_031396905.1 Gemmataceae bacterium | reverse complement strand
GTCCCGCCGGCGGCGAATTCCATGGCGAGGAAGACCTGGTTGCCGACGGTGCCGACCTCGTGCACCGCGAGCACGTGCGGGTGCGATGGCGAGGCTCTCGCACGACCTTGCGGCGCACCGGCTCCGTCTGTTCGGCAACGTATACGATGCCAAACCCGCCTTCGCCGATCTGTTCCAACAGCTTGTAATGGCCAATGCGCGAATTGAGTGGCAGACCGGCAGACGCCGGCGATTGCGAAACGTAGTCGCCCGTCGGCGGACTTTGGGGAAACGGGTTCTCGCTCATGGAAAGGCCTCCGTCGGGATGTCTCAACATCCATGCGAGAACGGAGGCGCAAATGTCTCACAAGATGTCCAACCGTTTACGGCTTAGCGGATGGCAAACGCAGCGCTTCCAGCTCCTTTTTCCACTTGGCCGCCTC
Source organism: Gemmataceae bacterium (assembly GCA_031396905.1). Taxonomy (GTDB): domain Bacteria; phylum Planctomycetota; class Planctomycetia; order Gemmatales; family Gemmataceae; genus JAIBBI01. Next base: position 1,740 of record JANNLP010000176.1, on the reverse strand, counting down.
TTCGGATTTGTTTTGCGCTTCGGCCAGCACGATCAATCGCTTCACGGCGCCGGCCATGACTGATGATCGTTCGCATGGCACAATCTTCTGCTCGAATCTTTTCAGGCCTTCATAACCACCAACGATCAGTGGTTCGGCTTCGGCAGTTTCCCCCAATCCTAGCAACGCCTCGCCCAACATTGAATCGGTTTCCAGCGCCGGCCAGGCAATTCTCTTTGCTCGATGGTCGTTGCGCTTTAACTCCTGGATGACCGTGACCGCTTCGTCATACTTCTTCTGAGCCAAAAGCACCGACGCCAGTTGCCAATCGGATAAGGCGAGGTCCTTGCGATTGTTCGGGAAAATCCGATACCGGTCGCCGCGTACTTGCCGTATTAGCGCCTCGGCCTCGTCGAGCCGGCCGATTTTTTGAAGCAGGATCGCCAGGTTGTTATGGTATCTCAGAGTATCGTGGTGCTCCGGCCCCGACAGTTTCAGCCGGGCGGCAATCATGGCGCGACACAGTGCTTCCGATTCCGTGTGGTTGCCCGATCTTGACAAACAAATCGCCAGGTGATTGGCTGCGGAAAGGTACTGTGCGTTCAGTTCGCCGTACTTGCGGCGAAGAGTATCCGCTGCCTGTCGCAAAAGCGGGTCGGCCTCAGCGTGCCGCGCGAGTTCCGAGTAGAGTTGACCCAAGACCACGATGGTCCGAATCGTCTCCGCGTGGTCCGGACCCAATACTTGTTTTCTTATTCGAAGTACGTCGTTGAGTGTCTTTTCGCACTCATCGTATTCGTCCAGCCATTGAAGCAACAACCCATAGTTGTGCCGCATCAGCAACAGTTGCGGATGATCTTCTTTGAGGGTCTTGCCGCCAATTTGGATCGCCGCTTGATAGAGCGCCTTGGACTCGTCATATTCACCAAGCTCCTGCAGGTGATACGCAAGCCCATTCATGCTGTTCAAGGTCGATGCATTTTCCTTGCCCAGGGTCCGAGTCCTGGCCGCCAGCACGTTTCGATAGAACGGCGTTGCCTCGTCAAGTCGGCCTAAATCATGGAGGCAAATGGCCAGATTGTTCATGCAATTGAGCGTCTGCGCGTGTTCGGGGCCGAGAATGTCGATGCGGGCGGCCAAGACCTGGCGATACATCGGCTCGGCTTGAGCCAGCCGGCCCAACGTGTGATGCATACCGGCCAGATTGTTCATGCAAACCAACGTGTCGGCATGTCGCGGCCCGAGCGCAGTCATGCGAAGCTCCAACGCCCGCTCTAGGTGCTTTTGTGCTTCGCCGAATTCGCTCAGTGCTTTGTAACTGTTGCTGAGCGTCAACCGAATGGCAGCCTCTGTCGCCCCCTGATTGGGAAATCTGCCTTCAATTCGTTTGCTGGCGCGGTCGAGCAGTTCTCGGACGGTGATGTTGGGATTTCGGCCGCCGCCGGGTTGATTGCCAATGTCCGCTTGCTCCAACAAGTCCTTTCGCAGGAAGTCGCTGATGGCCTGAGCAATGGCGTTCTCTTGTTCTGCTTTCTTGCGCTCTTCGTAGGCGATCTGTTTTTCATCCCGTGCCTGCTTCGTCTGTTCTTCCGCGTCAATGCGCGCCAAGCGGGCACTGTGCGCCTGCCATGCGGTGCCGGCCATGCCGGCCAGCAATGATGCAGTCACCAACCCAGCCGCGATCACCGCTCCCCGATTGCGGCGCACGAACTTTTTCAGCCGATATGTCGCGCTCGGCGGCCCGGCCAGGACCGGTTCGTC
>JANNLP010000161.1:0-2637 GCA_031396905.1 Gemmataceae bacterium | reverse complement strand
CGGTAGGCCGCCTCGACTTCCGGGCCGGGGTTGATGACGACGACACCCTCGCGGCCATCGAGGCAGACCAAGTCGCCGTTGTGAACTTGGGTCATCAGGCCTTGCAAGCCGGAGACGACGGGAATGCCCATGGACCGCGCGAGAATGGCCGCATGGCCAGTGGTGCCGCCTGTCTCCGTCACGATTCCGACCACGCGCATTCGGTCGAACATCACGGCATGGGACGGGAGGATCTCGTGGGCCACGAGCACCGCGGGTTCATCGCGCCCCAGTGTGTGGCCCGGCCCCTCGGAGACGAGATGCGAATCGATACGGTTAACCACGTCGCGCAAGTCGGCCAGCCGGTCACGGATATATTCATCGTTAATCTTGTTGAATAACTCAGCGTATTCAGCGAAGGCAATGGCCAGCGCGGCCCGTGCGTCGAGCTTGTCGTTGAGGATCCACTCGGTGACTTTGGTGAGGAACGACGGATCGCGCAATAGTTGACGGTGGGCGCGAAAAATGTCTGCTTCCGATTCGCCGACCTGGCTGCTGACCCGGGCCACCGTGGCATCAAGATCCGTGGCGACCGCCGCACATGCGGCTTCGAAGCGTGCGACCTCATCTGATAAGACGGCAGCGTCGAGAATTGTCGGACTGTGCCGGCTCAGCGCATCGTCCACACGGAACGCTCGCGCGACGGCCACACCCGGAGAAATTGCAACACCGTGGATCATAGACTCCCCATGTTGTGATATGGGGAGTGACGGAAACAACCGCGCGAAATGACCAACTCACTTACGGCATGATGCCGCCGTGCACCCGTTCCGGGGTCATGTGCGATGGCATGTCGTTATGCCAAATCCGCCGCCATTCTTTACCGGCCTGGCGAAGGTCTTCCGATTGGTTCAGAAGCTGGTCCGACCGGGTGAGCGGGTCGCCGGAGTATTGGTTCACCAGACAGCCGGAATTGGTGAGGCCGGCGATGGCGACAACGGCTAAAAGAATCGTCCGCCTCGTCATGGGCAGATCCCCCGTCGGAAGTCCCTGTGCCGAAACGGCATACGTTCGATTGCTTTGGTGCCCCCAAGCGACGGTCACGTTGCCGCAGCCGCCACGTCGCGCAATCGAACTGGTCAGAGATAGGGGTTGTATCGGTTATTCCGAAAGCTGAACTTGAGTGAAAATAGCCTCAACCGTTGGTTGCGGAAGTTAGCGCAGGCTCATGACCACGGGGGTGGCCAGTTTCGGGAGAATGAAAGCCGGCTGTCGGGCTAACTGGTGGTGTCGGGGCCGCGACCTTCATTGGAGACTTGGGAGTTCGCGTCGGCTCGGTGGCCTTCACCTGCATCCGGCGGACCCGCTCTTCCATCTCTTTACCAGGCTGAAAAGTGACGACGTTTTTCGCTTCCACTTCGACCTTCGTGCCAGTCCGAGGATTGCGCGCCTTGCGCGCCTTGCGCCGTTTCACTTCAAAAACGCCGAAATTACGCAGCTCGATCCGGCCTTCAGTCAACAGAGTGTCGATGATGGCGTCGAACGTCCATTGGACGATATCTTTCGTCTGAAGCTGGGTAAGATTTGCCCGCTCGGAGATCACTCGGACGATTTCTTTTTTTGTCATCGCCGCACCCCAGAAACGCATGAATTAGCCGGCCCGGCCAGATAAGGGTCGTGCGTGCAAGTCTAGTGGGCACAACGAGTAATGTCAAGGACCGGAGCCGTCCGGAACAACCGGCAGGCGAGGCCGCGCCTACACGTTTTGGCCTGCAAATCAACCACAAAGCCTGATTGCCATCGCCACGGCGGCGCGGCCGCTGGAAATGTCGGCCTTGCCCTGCCAGGCGATGTCGAATGCGGTACCGTGGTCGGGTGATGTTCGGACGATCGGCAAGCCAAGCGTCACGTTCACGGCCGAGTCGAAGGCCAATGCCTTCAACGGTATCAGGCCCTGATCGTGGTACATACAGATATATGCATCAGTCGTTTGACGACGCGCCGGTACGAACGCCGTGTCCGGAGGCAGCGGACCATCGACGATGTATCCGCGCTGCCGGGCTTGTTCAATTGCCGGCACGATGATGCGCTCTTCTTCGCGCTGACCAAACAAGCCGCCTTCACCGGCATGTGGATTCAATCCACACACGACCAGGCACGGTTCCCGACCGCGCAAACGCCTCATCGTCACCGCGGTCAACTCGATGGTTTCGAGAATCTTCTCGATGGTCAGGAGCTTTGCAACCTCAGCATAGCCAACATGCACTGTGACAAGACTTGCGGTGATCGCATCGGATGTCAGCATCATGCAATGACGTTGAACACCCGTGCGATCCACGAGCAGTTCCGTGTGGCCCGGATACGCGATGCCCGCGGCGTGCCAGGATTCCTTGTTGATGGGCAGCGTACAAATTGCGTCGGTCCGTCCGGCAAGCGCATCCTGGATCGCGGCTTCCACATATTGAAACGATGCCTGACCACTTATCGCGGAAACGGTGCCGCACTCTACATCGCCGAGTACGCCGATTTGTTTGACGCGATCGGCCGGCACCGGCGGCTGATGAAGCAGTGCCGCGATACGATTCAGGTGCGGCAGGTCGCCGTAGATGATTCCGTCGTTCAGGAGATGCAGGCACAACTCCGGGCCGATGCCGGCCG
>JANNLP010000145.1:0-17853 GCA_031396905.1 Gemmataceae bacterium | reverse complement strand
GATGGGTCGTTACCTCGTTGGCAATTGTCGCTGGGCAGCTATTGCTTGGCGTCGAGTCATGGCTCGTCCGTTTTGCCGACGGGATGAGCAACAGCGAGTTTCGACGCATCACTGAGAGCGATGCAATTCTCCGGACAGGACATGCATTGGTCGGCTATTTGCTGTTCGCCCTGACAATAGTTCTTGCCGTGAAAGTGCATCGCGCTACGGTGAATTCGCGAATCGAAACCGGTATTTTGGAGGCCGTCGCATGAGCGTGGCCACCTCGTTAATGCCGTCCACATTGCCGCTGACGCGATCATCATCGCGAGTGTCCGACTACCTGCAGCTGGCCCGGCCGCGCGTCGCTGTCATGGTTTTGCTGACCGTGCTACTGGGCGGTTGGCTCGCGGCCATTGGTGCCGCCCCCGCCGAGCGACTGTTTCACGCTGTACTTAGTACGGCTTTGGTCACGGCGTCAGCCAGTGCACTGAACCAATACCTGGAACGCGACTCCGACGCGCGAATGCGGCGAACGATGAATCGACCGCTGCCCGCGGGCCGAATGCTACCCGCCGAGGTTTTGGCAATTGGCATTGGTCTCGGCATCGTCGGCATGGCGTATCAAATGATGACATTGCCGCCCGCCGCCGTCGCGGTCACGGCTTTTACGTTGATCTCCTATGTCGCGATGTACACGCCGGCGAAAACTCGAACCACGCTGAACACGTTGATAGGTGCGGTCCCCGGCGCGATGCCGCCGGTCATTGGCTGGACGGCAGTGCGCGGACAAATTGATACCGGTGCCATCGCGTTGTTCCTGGTGCTGTTCTTTTGGCAGGTACCGCACTTCCTCGCCATCGCATGGATGTATCGCGATGAGTATGGCCGCGCCGGCCACAAGATGCTGCCCGTGGACGACGAAACTGGCGCGATGACCGCCCGGCAAATGCTCGTATATCTGGCTGCTCTGGTGCCGGCAAGTCTGTTTGCCGGGCAAGCGCTCGGAGCGGGTTGGCTGTTTGCCGTTGGTGCGGTGTTGCTGGCGCTCTATTATCTCGCACCGATCCTTGTGTTTCGTCGTCAGCCGGGCTACACGCCGGCCAAGACAGTGTTGAAGGCATCGCTCGTGTACTTGCCCGGCTTGTTGGGGTTGCTCCTGGCGGCCAAATATCTGCCGAACTTGTGACCCTGAAGGGGATGCGATAATGTCCGCGGTTCATCACGACGAAACCCCAGCCCTGCACATGGGTTTGCCTTTGACCAACGGCAAGCTGGCCATCTGGCTCTTTCTCGTCACCGAAATCATGTTCTTTGCAGGCCTGATCGGCGCGTACATTGTGTTGCGGTTTTCGACGCCGTCGATTGACGAGGCGCGAATTGTTTCGGTGGGCAGCGACACGGCCAAGGTCTATTGGCCCACGCCGCACGACGTGCACCTGGCGGAAATCTACGGTGCCGTGAACACATTCGTGCTGATCTGTTCGTCGCTGACGGTAGTGTTGGCGCACATGGCCCTGGGCAAGAAACAGGTCTCGAAAGCAACCATTTACATCGCCATCACGCTGATACTTGGCTGCGTGTTCATGGGAATCAAAGCGGTCGAATACAAAGCCAAGTTCGATCACGGCATCGTGCCCGGGCGCATTGGTGATCATTTGGAAAACACCGAGGTCGGCTACCAGTACAAGGACAAGATTCGCCTGCAGCTCCGGCAAATTGTCGAAACGCCGGAAGCGGTTCACGTCGCTAAAGATTCGGCAGCATACAAGCACGCCGATGAACTCTACAAGGCACTGGATGGCGTCGAAGCGAAGCCGGGCGTCGCGTTTGTGCCCGCGATGACGCCGATTGCCGTCGGCAACAAAGTCAATCACCTGTTGCACGATCACCAAGAGTTGCACCTGGCACCGTACATCCCATACGGCAACCTGTGGGCCTCATGTTACTTCGCCATGACGGGATTCCATGCCGTCCACGTGCTGGGCGGGTTGGTCATTTTCGTCATCATGCTCTTCAAGGCGGCGGCTGGCACGTTCGGCCCGCAACATGAGGGCTTTGTCGAATTGACCGGCCTCTATTGGCATTTTGTCGATATTGTCTGGATCTTCCTGTTCCCGCTGCTGTATCTTGTGTGATCAATAATAAGCCTGCCCGATGCAACGGGCAGGCTTTGAGGAGATGAATATGTCCCACGATACCCACGATGAACACGCTCACGGCGCTTCGATGCAAGCATACATGGCCGTGTTTGTCGCGCTCAGTGTTTTCACGGTCGTGTCTTTCATCGCCAACTGGGCGACGCGGGAAAAACACATCACTGCGGCAACAGCATTCGCCATCATCCTCGGCGTCGCTGTGATCAAGGCATGCCTGGTCGCGGTCATCTTCATGCACCTGAAATGGGATTGGCGCAAGTTGTACTTCATGATCGCCCCGGCGTTCATCCTCGCGCCATTCCTGGTGCTGGCGTTGCTGCCCGATATCGTCCTTTATTGGAAGAACCTGGCCGGCAAATGAACGCGATTAAAGTTTTGCGCGCCATCACGTTTGGACTATTGGTGTGTGCGGTCGGCGTAGGATTGCTGAAGCTGCGGCCTGCACCCGATGAAGAATATTGGCCACTCGGCAAGTTTGATTTTCTCGCCTCCACCGGCGGCCGGGTGACCGATCGAGATCTGTCGGGCAAAGTCTCGATCATTGGCTGCTTCTTCACCTGCTGTACCACACAGTGCCCGGCTCTCACAGGTTCTATGGCCAAGTTGCAAAGCGAGTTTCGAGATCTGGCCGATGTTCGGCTCGTGTCCGTCACCGTGGATGCCGAGCACGACACGCCGGAGAAGCTGACGGCGTATGCCCAGACGTTCGGTGCCGACACCAGTCGTTGGCTATTCCTCACCGGGGATCAGGCCGCAGTTGAAACGTTCGTGAAGCAACAACTGAAGCAAGGTGTTGAAAAAAATGTCGGTGCCGAGCCGGGCGACCGGTTTCTGCATTCGGAGAAATTGATCCTCGTGGACCGCGCCGGCCAGATCCGTGGTTTCTTCAACGGTATCGACCCTGTCGAGGTGGACAAGCTCCGCCAGGCTGTGAAACGGCTACACGGCTAATTCCATGCCCGAATTTCCCACCATCAATGCCGGATTGAACACATCGGCAGGCGTACTGCTCATCTTTGGATGGGTGGCTATCCGCAACCGCAAAGTGAGGTTACATGCGACCTGCATGGTCTCCGCGTTCGCGGTTTCCACCATTTTTCTGGCATCGTACTTGTACTATCACATCGTTATCAAGAATTGGGAGCCAACGCGCTTTCCGGCGGATGGCACGCCAAAAACCATCTACTTATCCATCCTGCTGTCGCACACGATTCTGGCGGTGGCCGTGGCGATCATGGCACCGATCACCATGTACCTGGCGTTTCGCGGCCGGTTTGCAAAGCACAAAGCGCTGGCCCGCTGGACGCTGCCCATCTGGTTGTACGTGTCGGTTACCGGGGTCGTCGTTTACTGGATGCTGTACCGCATGTATGCGCCGGTCGTGTAAACCCCTCTTCCCACCACGGCGGGATGGCGTATGATTTCTTCTGGAGGCAGGCGCATGAATCGATGGTTTTCATTGGCGTTATTGCTCATGCTGGCGGTTGTGCCGGCGGCATCGGCCTGTCCCAATTGCAAAGAAGCGGTGGCGGCGTCGGGTGACCCTTCGGACGATGATCCGCTCCGCGAGGCCCGGGCTTACAATTACAGCATCTATTTCATGCTGAGTGTGGCCTACACATTACTTGGGGTAGGCGGGACGGTGGGCTACCGAATGTACCGCCTCCAGCAACGTTGCGGTCCAGCCGACGTGTAACGTCTCCGCAAGTTGCACCCCGCACCGTTGACGAGCCACCTATTGTCGTGATACCGTAGAATCAGTCGGAAGCCCAAGTTTCACCCGTCGGCCCGGAGCGCGGCGATGATGGTCGGCCAGCAAATCGAAAGGCCGACCTGCCCAGCCGAGTAAGACCAAGGGACAATTCGATGGCGGCACCAAAAGGCGTTTGGGGCATTGACATTGGCCAGTGTGCTCTCAAGGCGATCCGCGTTGAGTTGCTTGATGGCGAAGTCCATGCCACCGGTTTCGACTATATCGAACATCCGAAAATCCTCAGCCAACCCGATGCCGATCCGGACCAGCTCACTCGGGAGGCACTTGACCAGTTCCTTTCGCGCAACTCATTGAAGGGCGATCTGGTCGCGGTGGCCGTGCCGGGACAGAGCGGTCTGGCCCGCTTTGTGAAGCTGCCCCCCGTCGAAGAAAAGAAGGTCGGCGACATCGTCAAGTTCGAGGCCAAGCAGCAGATTCCGTTTCCACTGGAAGAGGTCGTCTGGGATTATCAAAAGATCGGCTCCGGCGCGGTCACGGATGGCTTTGCCCTGGAAACCGAGATTGGCCTGTTTGCCATGAAGCGGGATATCATCGCCCGCAGCCTGCAGCACTACCAGGATGTCGGCGTCGAAGTCGATATTATTCAGATGGCGCCGTTGGCGCTGTGCAACTTTGTCGGCTACGAAATGCTCGGGAAGGGCGGCCCAACCGCCGCCGAACCCGCTGACGACGACACGCCCAAGGGTAAGCGCAAGTGCGTGGTCGCGCTGGATGTCGGCGCGGATGCGTCGAACCTGGTAGTCACTGACGGTGACAAGATCATCTGGCAGCGGCCCATCCCGCTCGGCGGCAACCATCTCACCCGCGCCCTGTCGAAGGAATTGAAACTCACGTTTGCCAAGGCTGAGCATCTGAAAAGGAATGCCGCGAAGTCGCCACCCGATTTGAAGCAGATTCTCTCGGCATTGCGACCCGTGCTGTCCGACCTGGTCGGCGAAGTGCAGCGGTCGCTGGGCTATTTCACCAACTCGCACCGCGAAGCGCATGTCGCTTACCTGGTGGGCCTCGGTAGCGCTTTCCGCTTGCCGGGTTTGCAGAAGTACATCGGCGAAAAGCTTGGTATCGAAGTGCGCAAGCCGAACAAATTCACGCGGTTGACGGGCGATGAAGTGGTCAATGCCCCGGTATTCACTGAGAATCTGCTCGGTTTTGCCGTGGCGTACGGGCTGGCCGTGCAGGGCGCAAAGGCGCTGGCGAAACCGGATCAGAACTACGGCCGGTTGATCACCAACTTATTGCCGCCTGAAATTCGCAAAGAGCGCATGATTAAGGAAAAGAAACCGTGGGCCATCGCCGCGGCGGCCTTGCTTTTCCTCGGTGCCGGGACGATGACGGCCGGCTACGGCATGAGTTACAAGGCAGTCAACAACGATAAGATCAACAGCGCGGTGAAGGACTCGGAAGCCGCTGTTGGCCGCGTGTCTACGCGAAATAATGAGATCAGTACCAAAGAAAAGGAACTGGTCGAGACTTACAACGCTGTCAACAGCATCGTGGCCGGCAAGGATGAGCAACTCAACTGGATTCGGTTGAACGAATACATTAATCGTGCCCTACCCCAGCCGGAAGGTAAGAATCTGGAACTGCGTGGCGACGTCGCCAAGCCCGGTGGCGCTCCGAACGAACGTGTCCCTAACCAGACGCTCTTTTGGAATACACCCTTGGCCAAAGAAGCGGCACAGGATTACATCGCTCGTGTGAAGGGTGACGAATCCGCGGATGCCCCGGTTGACGAAATTCTGCGCGAGAACTTGTGCCGCGTGGATATCGAGTCGATTCAGACGCTATTCACGCCGGACCTCAAGGCGTTTTACGATACGGCCAAGCGCGAGTCCCTGGACAAGACCGCCAGCGAATTCTTCGGGATGTTGAAGTTCGACGTTGACAATCCCCCGAAGAGCGAACCGGGCTGGGTTGTGGCCATCAGCGGGACCAGTTTCAACAAGGGTGGACGAACTTTTGTTCGTGACGCGCTGACATACAACCTGGCGCGCATGTGCCGTCGCAAGTTCACCGCCGACGCCGGTGCGGCGGCCACACCTGATAACCCACTCAAAACCGGTGAAGACCCGATCAACGACCGTGTCACCCACGTGTTCGTCTGGAACTGTTGGGATGTCGAAGACCCGAAGCCGGGCTCCTTTGTCAATCTTGGTACCAATTACCTCAAGAATCTGGTCATCGCAGGGTCTGATCCCACGGCCCAACCGAGTGTTCCGCAAGCACCAGGCACCGGCGGCGGCCGCGATGGATGGGTGCCGCTTGGCTCGGGATTGATCTCAACAGGTACCGCAGGCACGGGAGGTTTTCCCGCACCCGGCATTCCCAATATGCCACCACCTCCGTCCCGCGGCGGGGGTGGCGAGCGCGCCCCCGGTCGTGGCGGACCTCCGGTTCCCGGCGGACAACCTCCTCCGCCCGCCGCGAACGATCCGGCCGCACCGGCCGTAATCAAGACCAAGCCCGGGTATGAGTTCGTCGTCATGTTTATTTGGCGCGAACCGACCCCGTCCGATAAGCTCGTGCCCGGCAACTAACCGGCACTCGACGAGGATAGCATCCGTGGATAAAGAAAAGCTGATCAAGCATCACTTTTGGATCTTGCTTGGCCTGGCACTATTGCTGCTGCCGGTCGCTTTGGGTGCCGTGTGGATGGGCGTCGCCGACGCCACTGCCAAGCAAGCACAAGAAGTCAAGTCAAAGCAAGATAACCTCAACAAACAAACACCCAAAGGGCTGAACTTTGTTGTGGAATTGGAAAAGCAGCGGCAACAACTCGACGACAGCAAAGGCACAGTCTGGAAGGTCAACGCCGGCCCACAAGCAAGTTTGATCAAATGGCCTCGCGCGCTCGCCGCGCTGGATCGGCTCTATTTTGGCGATCAACTCACCGACGACGATCGCACGGCATTCAAACGGAATGACGTGTATCAAAACGAATTCGAGGAGTTGGCTGAGCTTGTCAAACCAACGATATTAGCCGGCGGCAACTGGCAAACGGTGTTGCGGTTCGTCAAGTTCGGGGCCAAGTTCCCTTCCAACGAGGATTGCTGGCTGGCCCTCGAAGACTTGTGCATTCAGCGCGAAATGCTGATGTGCGTCCGCGAAGTCAATCAACTGTTAGCACGTTTTTGGGACGAGACGGCCAAGTCCGAAAAGGAGTTGAAAGAGCATTTCCAGCCGGCATCCGGCGAAGCGGTGTTTCGTTTCGTCAGCCCGTACTGGCAACTCGATCTGGCGCTGGCGCCGACCACGCAGGGCAAAGGCAACGAGTATAGTGTCCGCGGCCGCCTCACCAACAAAAGCCATCGCCGGCTTAATGTCGCCCGCATCGATTTCATGGTGTCGATGTCCGAGGGCCGGGCGGTGCCGTTGCCAGTGGAAGGACAGTTTCTGGGTTACAACCAGTTCATCGACTTCAAGGATAAGCGCCTGCCGGGCGGCGCAGCCCAGCCCAAAATCCTGTCCATCGAACAGAAACTCGATGCCCGCTTCGTTCCAGTGAAACGCATCGAGCAAATCAAGCTAGGCTACCACTCCCACCGCACGGCCGACAAACCGCTGGTGATGGGTGCGGTTTCCGAAGAAGAAAAGAAAAAGACGGCCAATGCGCCCCCTGAAGGAGCAGATCCAAATGCGCCGCCAGCCGCAGCGGGCGTGGAAAAAAGCACGTCTGGTATTGATCGGCTGCGCTATCTCACGGTCACCAAACAAGTGCGGCGGATGCCCATTGGTGTGGTTTTAATTGTTGATCAGGCCCACGTACAGGACATCCTTCGGGCCTTTGCCAATTCGCGGTTGCATTTTCAGACCACGCAAGTGCATCTGACCCGCAACCGTGGCCAGTCTCCCGGTGCCGTCGCAATGCCGCCAGCCCCATTCGGCAATATGGGCGGCGGCGCAGCGGGTGGCGAAGACTCCAATACCAACCTTGTGGAAGTTGCCGTTTACGGGTTGGCGTCGATTTACGAGAAGTTCCCGCCGAAACCGGCCGAAGGCGCGGCTCCGGAGGCCAACACGCCGGCCGCTGCTCCAGAAGCTAATACACCCTCCAGTGCGCCGCCGGCACCCGCGCCGGGCACTCCGCCGGCACCCAAAGAGACGAAACCGCCGGAAGCACCAGCACAACCCAAGGTTGGCTAACCCTTCGCATCGCCCCGTGTGAGGACCACCGTCATGGCCAAGAGCAAGACTGCGTCATCCAAGAGCAAGTTTGATTTCCAGAAGTTCTTTCTGGAAAAAGGCGAGAAGGTTGGCCTGATCATTGCGGGGGTCGGTTTCGCGCTCTTGGCGCTGTTCGGCATCATGGCCGCCGCCGGGGCCGCCAACCCGACAAAGCTGACCAATGAGATCAAGACTGGCATTGCTAGCGTGGACAGTCGCCTTCAACAGTCCGGAGATGCGCCGCCACCTGTCCAGATTCCAGACAAGGATAGTGTGTTTGTGACGGTCAAACCGACAGACTTTCCCACACCGTATGAGTTGTTCAATGTCTCAGGCACGATCTCGGAGAAACGCAACAATCCGACTCTGCTGACGTTGATCGAAGGCGTTGCCAGATACCAGATCGGCGGCTTCGGCACTGTCATGACCCAAGGTGACCAAGTCGCCGTGGTTAAGGACATTCAGGGAAAGGCAAGAAACAATTCCGGCGCTATTTCTAACCTGCTCAAGGCGGAAAAGCAAAGAGCGAAGGGTATTCTGCCCAAAGAGGGGCCAGCGATCCCGGCGCCAGCGATTCCCGTGGCACCGGGGCAGCTGCCGCCGCCCGCCGCTGCAGGCGGACAAGGGAAAGCCGGCGGTGGACGTGCCAATGCGCCCGTTGCCGGTGCTGGCAAGGCATCGGAATCTGAAATCGTGTATGTGTCGCTTGATAGCCCGGAAGTAAACAACGCCGTCTTTGCTATCAATCTTCGACCGGTGCGAATGGCACGCATTCAGGGTATTGTGCCGTACAAAATGCAGGTCGAAAAGTACTTGCGGGCGCTTCGACTCAACGATGACAGTCAATTGACCGCTGAGAAACTTGAACCGACGTACAAAGGATTCAATGTCGAACGGCAAATCCTGGATGCCGATGGCAAGACAGTCAAGAAGGATTGGACATACTTTGATCACGTGGAAGCCATGCGCAATTTCCAGGAACCCTCACCCGGGACACGACTGCTGTTCGCGGCATATGAAAAGCTCGACGATCGTTTGAAAGACTTTATTCCCGAACCCATACACATGCTGTTCATGAAAGCGCCGTTGTTGGCACATGGGTCGTACGAACCCGTCCAACTCGTCGAGTTGGGTCGTGCCTTGCAAGAGTTGGAGAAGAGTGGACCGCCAAAAGATTTGACGGACAAGGAAAAGAAACTAAAGGGAAAAGGCAATCCTTTTGACCCGGTTGATCTCTTGACGCCGGGCCAAGGCGCCGGTGGGGCCAACCCCCCGGGAGGTTCAATTAATGCCGCACCGCCCGGCGGCGGGCGCGCTCCTGTGCCGGGCGCAGGGAAGGGCAACGATCCCCGCGTCGGCGGCATGCAACAAACCACGACCCGCACCAACGCGGCACCGGTGTGGTTGTTGCAGTTCATCGATCCCACCATTGAAGCGGGCTTTTGCTACAAATACCGCGTTCAGCTCAAGGCTGTGAATCCCAACTTCGGCAAGCGCGATCTGGTCGCATTCCCGGGACTGGCGTCGCAGGAAGAACTGGTCAGCGACTGGTTTGAAATAGCCGATGTCGTGTTCGCCAAGCCGGAAGAGTACATTTACGCTCACGGCGACAAGCTGAAAGAACAACCGTCGTACGGTACTCCGGATTACGACACAACCACGGTCAAGTACCATCGCTGGTACGAGTACGTGCGCGTGACCAAAGACGGCGGCATTCCCGATCCGGTCGGCGAGTGGGTGGTGGCCGACGTGTCCGCCAAACGCGGCCAGTTCATCCAGGACACTAAGATGTTCCGCCTGCCGTTATGGTCGATGGTGACTGGCAGCTACGCCTTCCGTGATCCCATCAACCGGGTGGGCGATTCCAAGTCGCGCATGAAGGGCGAAAACGTCAACATGGAGTTTCGCCCGCTGAAGGACACGCTCCTTGTCGATTTCGATGGCGGCTCGGGCATCTTCCGACTGCCGAAATCCGAATCCGTGGTGGATCAGTGTGTCGCGGAAATCCTGCTGATCACTGAGGAAGGTACGGCAATCAAAGTCACGTCGCGCAACACAGTGACCGACAAGGCCGACGCGGAACGAAAAGCCCGCGAAGAGGCGTGGCTACGCTGGCTCGAAGAAGTGCGAAGCGCGGGCGACAGGCAAAACAATCCCGCACCGGCGGGCAAGGCGGGCTAACCGCATTCGACAACAACAACAAGCGAATAGGACAGGCCCACGCCTGTCCTATTTCGTTGGAGGCCTGAATTGGATACGAAGACGCCGCCAGTCGGTTTGATTCTCTGCGATGATCTAATGTTTGCCAGCCGCGTCACGGCGACTGCCGCAGCACATCAGTTGCACGTGACCCGGGTGCGCGACGTGGCCACATTGGCAGTTCGTATGTCAATTGACCGACCGTCGTGCCTTCTCGTGGATTTGCATTCAACGGGGTTAAATATCGAACAAGCGATCATCGGATGGAAAGCGCTGAAGCCACCGCCGTTTGTAGTTGCGTTCGGTTCGCACGTCGATGCGGCAACTTTGAGCGCTGCCCGTCGGGCCGGCTGCGATGTCGTGCTGCCGCGCAGCGCTTTCGCGGATCAACTGGAATCCGAGTTGCCGCGCTGGTTATCTAGCTCTTCTTGAAAATGCGCGGTTCGAAGTTCAAGCCGCTGGCATTCATGAATCGTATGAACCGCAGCGTGCCGTCCGATTGCAGACGCACAGTCGCCCGGGTATTACCGGCTCGATGAGGTTCTGCACCGAATTCCAGTGAATACTCCTGGCCTTCGATCTTGGTAACAAGCCAGAGCGCGGAAACCTCAAGAATCTTATCGTCAATCATTGGTGCCTTGAGGTTGACAGTGCCATTTTCACGCAATTCCAACGTGCCCCCGCCAGGCTCCTGAAGCGTCCACAGGCCGACCAACTCTGGCGGCCGGCGCACGCCTGTGACATCAAGGACCAACGAGCCGCTGTCGGCGGCCGGTGCTTTGTGTAGAAGCTTTGGTTGGCGGGCGGCGGAATTGTCCAGCAACGAAGTCGTTAGCGGCGCTGGAGCCGGCGGCGGTTTTTGCGCAAAAAACAATCCCAAGAGAATCATAATCGCCAGGCAGGCAATGCTGGCCGGCAGCAACCAGCGCATTCGCTTGGCACGCCGCGACTGCGTAATACGGTCACGATCCGCCGCACGATTTTCTTTTTTTCGATCCTGATCGAAGGCCTCATCGGTCGGTGCGACAACGGCAACAGGCGCCACTTCGACGGCCGGTGGCACCGCTGTCGCTGCGACGGCGAAATTAGGATCGAGGACTTCTTCAGCCTTGCCCGCGTAAAACTTGTGACCGCAGTTCCGGCACTTTACGCGGGTCGCCGCAACGGAAGGGCGGTGAATGGATAGTTGGTTGCGGCATTGAGGGCAAATGATACGCATCGCGAACGTCCTGCAAGTTCATCCGCCATGCGGCGGTGCATGGCCCCAATCACCCAGTGAAATGCCGTCAAGTGGATAGATTCCACCATACCCATGTCGTTCAATGGCACATGCAGCCCGCATTGTGCCATCGCGCGGAGTTTTCCGCCGGTGTAGCCCGTGCAGCCGACGGTGACGAGCCCTTGAGCGTTGGCCCACTCGATCGCACGCAGAATATTGGGGCTATTGCCGGAGCCGCTAATCGCAATCAGCACGTCGCCGGGGCTGGCGAGATTCTTCAGTTGCTCGGCGAATACCCGGTCGTATCCTTCGTCGTTGGCCCAAGCGGTAATGTAGGAAGTATTGTCGGTGAGGCTAAGGATTCTCAGGCGGGGAAAGTCGTCGTTGTCGAAGTCCTCGCGGGTCATCGTGCACTTGCCGAGGTCTTCGCACAAATGAGAGGCATTGGCCCCGCTGCCGCCGTTGCCGATGACGAAGACAAAGCGTCGCTCGCGCCAGGCCGTTTCTAGAACGTCGGCAATCCCGTCCAATTCGGCCGGGTCGATCTTCGCAAGTTCCGCGGCCGCCCGAATCAAATAGGCAGCGGCAGTCAATTCAGCCCCAAGCATTCCGCCTCCTGCAGCACTTTCAGGCGGGCGAAAAGTACCAAATCTCTACGAAACGCGGAATGGCAATACGGTCTCGCGTGAGTCCGTCGCGTGTTCTATAACAACAGTGCCCATGCACTTGCGGTCGTTTCATGATGGTTCGGGGTTGGATATTTGGATTGGTTTTCCTGGCGCTCGGCTGCCAGGAAGAAGGCATTCGTGTGCTTCGAGTGCCCAAGCCCGCACCCAAGCGCACCTTGGCCATTATCGTGCCGCGTAGCGATGCAACATGGTTTCTGAAACTCAATGGCCCCGGCGATGCCGTCGCCGCCGACGCCGCGACGTTTCGAGAATTCGGAACGTCGATCCAATTCTCGGATGGCGATCCACCAATGCGCTACACCACGCCCAAAGACTGGCGAATTGACGACAGCCCGGCAGCAAAGGGCGGCATGTTCCCGCGATTCGTCACTTTTCGCACAACGAACGACAGCGAAGTGATTGTGACCAAGCTGGGGCCTGAAGCCGGCGCGGTGCTTCCCAACGTCAACCGCTGGCGCGGCGAAGTGAATCTCAATCCCATAGCAGAATCTGAACTCCCGCCACTCATCGAACCAATCGAAATCGGCGGCACCAAGGCCACGTTTGTGGATGTGAATGGTACGCCCAAAGCACCGGAGGGCCGCTGACATGTCGGCCGTTCTCCCGGCAATGCCTGCAGCGCGCACAAGGCCGGCGACGCATTCCATGAAGCAGTGGCTGCGACCGCTGGCATCGCTTCGACTCACGGTTACGCTACTCGGCATGTCGATTTTTCTCGTCTTCGTCGGCACACTTGCTCAAATCGACGGCGGCATCTGGACCATTGTCAGCCAATACTTTCGCTCGTGGTTCGTACTGGTACCGCTGAAACTTTTTTCGCAACTGGGCCAGATTTTCCTGGGCCTGCCGGAAACATGGAATCTACCCGGCTACCTGCCGTTCCCCGGCGGCTGGACGTTGGGCGCGATGCTCATGCTGAATCTCGTTTCTGCCCATGCCGTGCGCTTCCGCATGACTTGGAAACGCTCTGGCGTGATGATATTACATGCCGGATTAATCATTCTGATGCTCGGCGAGTTCATTACCGGGTTGTTTCAGATCGAAGCCCGGATGCTGATCGGCCCCGGCGAAACGGTGAGCTTCGTCGAGGACAGCCGCTCGGTCGAACTCGCGATCATTGATCGTAGCGATCCGAAGGAAGGTGTTGAATACACGATTCCCGAATCGATGCTGAAACGTCAGGGCAAAATCACATCACCCGACTTGCCCGTCGATGTCGAAGTCGCCGAATACATGCCCAACGCCCGCCTATCGCCGCTTGGGAAGACTGAAACTGCCGAAGAAGTATACACATCGAAGGTCGGCGCGCGATTCGCATTTCAAAAAACGGCTGAAGCGCCTGGTGTCGATACCAGTGCGCAGTCCGACGCGCCGGCAGCACGTGTGAAGTTCCTGCGCAAGGGCACCGATGAGGTCTTGGGTTCCAAGCTGGTGTCGCTGTATTTCTCACCCAACTTCACCCGACGGTTACCCGCGTATCAGTTTCCGATGCAGGAGTTTCGACTTGGCGACAAAACATGGCACTTCGAACTGCGCGGCCAACGAGAATACCTGCCGTTCTCACTCAAACTCAACGAATTTCGTTTCGACCGCTACCCAGGCACGAGCACACCGCGGAACTATTCCAGCAAGGTCACGTTGACCGACCCGCGCACCAATGCTCGGCGGGAAGTGTTGATACGCATGAATGAACCACTGGCGTATGACGGGTCCACGTACTACCAGGCCGATTTCACACGTCACGACGAGCGCGGCACAGTCCTGCAAGTCACGCGCAACCCCGGAGTGTGGCTGCCGTACATCTCCTGCTCCATGATTGTGCTGGGGATGCTCCTTCATTTCGGACAATTGCTCATTCAGTTCCTTGGCCGCAGGGTGCCGACATGAGCCTTTCTCGGCTGTTGACAATCATTGGCACCATCGGCATCGCCGCCGCGATGCAGGTCTACACGGCGATGCCGCCGCGTGTAGCGACGGGATCATTCGATTACGAATCGTTCGGCAAGTTGCTCGTGCAGGACGGCGGCCGGATCAAGCCGCTGGATACCGCGGCTCGTGTCGCTCTCACGGTCATCAACCATCGTCAATCCTGCCGGGATACCAAGGGCCGTGTGATTCCACCGGTGCAATGGCTGCTCGAAGTGATGTCGTTGAACGCTGGCTCGCTTGATTCCGAAATCGCCAAGACGCGGCTGTTTCGCATCGACAATATCCAGGTCGTGCAACAGCTTGGCCTGGAAAACCGCATCGGTTCGTGGCGCTATTCCTTCGCGGAGTTAGCCCCGAAGTTCAAGCTCATCGAAGCCGAGGGCCGCCGCGCCGAAGCGGTGGACAAGAAGAAGCGTAGCCTGGCCGACCAGCGTATCCTGGAATTGGGTAAGCACCTCGAGGAGTTTCTTCGCGTCAACAATTGGCGAATGGCCGTGATCCCATCGGCGGCGGCGACGCCGCATGACCCTTGGACCATGGTTTCGGATTTTCGACCCGAGGCTATTGAACGACAGGCCCTGATGAACATGGCGGACTCGCTCCGCAACGAGGGTATTGATGCCAAAACGCTGACTGAGGAAAAAGCGCTGGCGCTGGTTGAAGCGGAGCAGAAACGACTCGTTCAATCTGCCCCGGTCGCCGCCCGCGACTTCATTCGCATCCTCGAGGCATACAAGGATAACAACCCCGAGCGATTTAACCAGTTGGTCTTTGAGTTCCCCAAGCATTACGGCGATGCATTGAACAGCGATGAGCGCCGGGCCGGCGTCGAAGTCGTCTTCAACCGCGCAGCGCCGTTTTACTATGCCATGTGGTTTTACCTGGTCGCATTCCTGTTCGTGCTGGGCGGTTGGGTCACGATGCAATGGTCGCCGAACGCGGCCAGCCGGTTCTTCGCATTGGCCTCCGCGCTGACCGCGTGGACATTCCTGGTTCACACCGTCGCACTGTTTTTCCGCATGTACCTCATGGATCGGCCGCTGGTATTCGTGACCAACCTCTATTCGTCGGCAATCTTTATCGGCTGGTGCGCAGCGGCAATCGGTTTGGTTCTGGAGCGACTCCGCGGTCGCGGCGTCGGAACGGCTATGACAGGCGTAGCCGGCTCCGCGAGCTTGATTGTCGCGTATTTCATAGACCTTGGTATGGAAGGCGACAAGCTGGAAATGATGCAAGCCGTGCTGGACACCAATTTCTGGCTGGCCACGCACGTGACCACCGTGACTTTCGGCTACGCTGCCACCTTTATGGCCGGGCTGCTTGGCATCGCGTACATCCTGATCGGCTTGATGACGCCGATGCTGGACAAGGAACTCACCAAAGTACTAACCGGATTGATTTATGGCGTCTTGTGCTTTGCCACGCTGCTATCGTTCACTGGCACCGTCCTCGGTGGCATTTGGGCCGACTACTCCTGGGGCCGTTTCTGGGGATGGGATCCAAAAGAAAACGGCGCAATGCTGATCGTTTTGTGGAACGCGCTGATCTTGCACGCCCGATGGGGCGGCATGGTGAAAAGTCGCGGCTTGGCGGTGCTCGCCGTATTTGGCAACATCGTCACCGCCTGGAGCTGGTTCGGCACGAATCAACTGGGCGTCGGCTTGCATGCCTACGGGTTTACCAGTGCGGCCGCCTTTGCCTTAGTCGTGTTCAACTGTGTGATGGTCTGCATTATGATGCTGGGCATGTTACCTGAGGCGGCATGGTTGAGTCGGCAATCGCCGGCTAAATCGGATTCAAGGCATTGAATTCACCGGAGTCGTCGCCAAGCATTTTCACCTTGGCGGCGTTGGCGATCACTTCGGCACACAGATCTTGTCCCATCATGCCGCTGTTGAGCACCATATCATAATGCACGGGATCGTTGGCATCCACGTTGAATTGATCGAGCATGTATTGTGACCGTTGCGCGTCGCGCAAATCGACCTCATGTTCCGAATCGTGTGGCGTCAGGCGCTGCCATTGCGTGAAATAGGCGACGCGCTCGGTGCGTGGCGCCACAATGCGGACGTGAAGCGTGCTTGCCGATGGCAATAAATGGCCGGCTCCACGCCCGACCAGGACAACTTCACCGATCGCACCCAGCGTAAGAATCATCCGCGCTAATTGAACCTCGTTTTGGTCGGCACCGAGCATGGCGGTCTGCCGCAACTCCAACAACCTGCTGTCGGCCCATTCGCGGGCGGCCGCCGTCATATCGTCGCCGGCCGATCCCTGTTGTGCCATGAATTCCAACAAGTCCTGATCGACGACCTGCCAACCCAGCTTGCGGCCGACCCGCTGGGCAATGGAGCCGCCGCGTGAGCCGGTCTGGCGGCTGACGGCAATGGTCAATGTGCGCGGAAAGCGCGGCGACTTCACGTCGGCCGCACCGCGGTCGCCGTGGTGTGGAATCAACTCCTTTGTGCCAATCATCGCCATATCCATTCCTTAGCTTATGCCGCGTCGTCCCGATACTCGGAACGCTCGAAGAACCAGGCTCCCAGGACGACCGAAGTGACGGTGATAACGGCCAGCACCGTCCAGGCGGTCGCACCAGTCACCGGCATATATACGGACGGCTTGTCGGGATGGATGCCCAGACCCGCCGCCGCATCAAAAATCACACAACGTACATAATAGCTCACGCTCACCCGCTTCATCAGCCCCGGCATGTCGCCAAGCAATGTCTCCAGAAAGAAGCAGTAGACCAGGCCGACCACAGTGGGTCGCCGGGTGGCCGCCGAAAACAGGTGGAACAGGCTCGTGAAAGCGAGAGTGCCGCCAACGATGCCCGGCCAAAACAGTCGATACGCTTCCCGACCCGGTGCCCCCGCAGTCTGGCACATGAGCCAGAAGCCGCCGACAGTGAATCCTAGCGCCCAGGGCAACAATGCAATGTACTTGGCGATGTAAATGGACCAGCGTGGCAGCGGCCGCGTCAGCAGCCACACGATTGATCGCGACTCCAGTTCGCCGCCCAGCGCTTCCGTCGCGAAACTCAGACACCACACCGGCAGCAGAAAGCCGACGAATAACGAAAACATGATCGCACGAGTGAACTTACCGACGCCGGATCGCTGCAGCGCGCCCTGGTAAGTCCCTGATGCCGCCGACATGATGGCCTGCGTGGGCACCGCGAATGGGAGCATCGCTTCCATCGCGGCCAATTGCTGACCGACCTCGTCATAAGTAACGACAAGTCGCGAATCAAGAACTTGCCGGTCGCTAATTTGCACCTTGCCGCCCATCGGCAGGTCGACCGAGGCTTTTTCCCTGATTTGAAATGTGCCTCGACCAAACACGCCGAAATCAAACTCGCGAGTCGGCGGATACTTGAAACGATTGACGCCGAGACTCCAACCGCCGCGCAACGTTTGTGTGCCAATGAGTCCCACTGCAATCAAAAGCAGCCCCAGGGCGACCCAAATCATCGTGCGCGCCCGTGCCTGCCGCCGCAATGACAAGCCAATCAACGTAAACCAGGCGCGAACGACGGAACGATTTGGACGGGTCGAGTTGTCCGTTCGCATCACTATTCCCGCAGCCACGCCAACGAGCTGAACTACGCTACGATATTGACAGCGTTAGAATTAGTCCGGCAGGGCAGGGGGTGATAGATCAATGATCGCTTTGAAACACTACAATCGCATGCTGCGGTGGGTCTCGAGTACTCGACCCACCCTACGCCGAATGCTCGAT
>JANNLP010000119.1:0-1594 GCA_031396905.1 Gemmataceae bacterium | reverse complement strand
GGCCATGCGCGCCGATGAAATTATTGTCCTGCGCGCATCCGGTCAATCCGCTCCGGCAATCATCAATGCCGGCGGCGGCAACGATACGATCACGATCGCACCGGACGGCGGGTTCCAAGATGTTCGCGGCCCGGTGACCATTAACGCCGGTGCTGGCAACGACATCATCAACCTGGCCCCGTTCGCATTCGGCACCGCCAATATCGATGCTCCCGTCGTCGTCAACGGCGGCACCGAGAACGACACCCTCAATCTCACGGACGGTAACCTCGATGCGCTCACGGGCCTGGTCACGTTCGACGGCGGCGGCGGCCTCGACCAAGTCGTCCTCAACGACCGGGATTTCCTGGGTTCCTGGACTTACAACGTGAACGCCGCGTCGATCACGCGCAATCCCATATTCGTGGGCCTGAATTACACCGACGTCGATACGATCGTTCTCAATTGCAACGATGGGGCCAGCACGGTTTACGTCGGAGCGGGCGTCACCGCCAACCTGAACTTCAATCTGGGCGAAGGCACCGACCGGGTCTTCGTCCGGCCGTTGGCAACCGGCACCGTCACTCTGGCGGGCGGCAATCCCACCACCTTGCCCGGCGACGCTCTCTATCTGGATTTGGCGGCGAATCAGTCGGTCACCGGAACGGCGGCCAACGGCGCCGTGATCGGTCCCGGCGTCATGCCGTTCACCTATACGGGCTTTGAACGACGGGTCTTTCTAGTCACCAACACCGCCGATAGTGGCGCCGGTTCGTTCCGGCAAGCCATTCTCCATGCCAACGCTCCCGGGCCAGACGAGATCGGGTTCAACATCCCCGGTACGGGGGTGCAGACCATCGCGCCGATCAGCGCCCTGCCGACAATTACAACCCCGACGATCATCGACGGTTACTCGCAGCCCGGGACCAGTGCCAACACGCTGGCCGTGGGCAACGACGCGGTGCTGCTGGTCGAGTTAAACGGAAGCGCGACGGCTGGGACCGCCTTGACGATCACCGCCGGCAACAGCACGGTCCGCGGCCTGGTCATTAATCGCTTCAGCCGAGGCATTGTTCTGCAAACCGGCGGCGGCAACACCATCGCGGGCAACTTTATCGGCACCAACGCGGCGGGTACTACGGCGACCGGTTTCAACAACGGGACGATCGGCATCTTATTCAACAACTCACCGGGCAACACCATCGGCGGCACCGACCCCGCGGCGCGGAATGTGATCCTGGGCGGCGCCGGCAGTAGTGCCATCTACGCGTTCGACACCGCCGCCGGCCAGACGATCCAGGGCAATTACATCGGCAGCAATGCGGCCGGCACCGCCCCGTTGGGCTCGTCGGGCATCTACCTATTAGGCGCTGACAACCTCATCGGCGGTACGGCGACGGGCGCCCGCAACGTGATTGCGACGCCGGCGGGGCTCGCCGCCATCGCGTTTGATTTCTTCGCCGTAGCGGGGGAAGTCGGCAACAACATCGTGCAGGGCAATTACATCGGTGTCACCGCCGACGGCAATGCGATGCTCGGCAACGGCTTCACCGGCATATTCCTGGCCACCGATGGCAATCTCATCGGCGGCACGACCCCCGCGGCCCGCAACGTG
>JANNLP010000104.1:0-1769 GCA_031396905.1 Gemmataceae bacterium | reverse complement strand
CGCTGCGATGCCGACTCGTTCATGGCGGCGACTCCACGCCGCTTTGCGGCCAATCGCCAAGCGCTTCCTTGAGCCGGCGCATGGCACGGATGTAGCGTTTGCTGGCGGCGGCCTCCTGCAACTCCAACACGCGAGCCGCCTCGGCATTGCTGAGTTGTTCGTGATGCCGCAGTGCGATGATCTCGCGGTCGAGTGGGTCAAGGCTTTCCAACACGGCTTGGAATCGTGCCTGGGTTTCCAACTGCACGGCAATTTCGCTGGGTCGCGGATCATGGCCGGCGAGTTGTGCGGCTAATCCCGCGGACGTGGTGGCCGGTGCGCCGCCGTAATCGAGCGGCACTTCGCGGCCGGCGTCACGCATTTTCATGCCGAAGTGATGCCGATGCAGCGTAACCAGTTTTTGCCCGGTGAGGAAACGCAGCCACAGGAAGAACGACATGGCCGGCTTGTCGATGTATTCATTGAGTCGGTTGGACGCCTCAAGACACGCTTCCTGCACGACATCGGACGCATCAATGCGGCCTTGAAGACGATGATCGAGCCGCAGGGCCACCATGCGGCGCAGGCGGTCGCGGTGGCGGGTGAGCAACTCGCCCCAACTGGCGCGATCGCCGGCCGCCGCCTCGTGCAGCAACCGGTCGTTATCGTCCACATCGGACATGGGAAGCCTTAACTACAGGTGCCGCCATTGTACCCCGTTTCCCTTGAAAATGCGGAATTCTCGGGCGCATGTGTCCCGAACGTCGATTGGCGCGCGGTTAACCTGTTAGCCCGGGACACCCGTCGGAGATCAAGCCATGCGTCGGAATTCAACACAATCGCGAACCACGTCGCTCAATCTGCTTCGCCTCGAAAATCGTTTGGCGCCTGCGGTCTACACGTGGGTCGGGCTGGGCGACACCGATTCATTCGAAGATGCGGCCAATTGGTCGGACGGTACGCTCACGTCCTCGGTGCCCGGGGCCGGCGACGACGCTTACATTGATTCCGCGTTCGCCTTGGACACGATTTCCACGTTGGCTTCACACACGCTCAACAGCTTGACTTGCGACGCGGGGTCATTGCTCATTCAGGTCGGCACCTTCGAAGTGACAGGGCCAACCAAGGCTGACATCGCCCATCTGGCCATTGGCTCGGGTGGCAAGTTTATCCTGACGAACAACCTGATTTGTGATGATGTCAACGTCATCGGCGGCGGCACGCTGGATGTCAAAGTTGCTACGACACTTAAGACGCTGGACCTGCGCGACACCGGCGTGGTCACTGGTGCGGGTGATTTGACGATCGACGGCAGCTTCACGACGGCAGGCGGCGCGCTTGGAGTCAATAGTGGCGTCAAGCTTCTCGCTGGTGGAAAACTGATTCTTGCCGCCGGTGCGGTGGGCGACGTGCAAGGCGACGTGGTCCTGGGCCGCGTGTTTGACAACTTTGGTGCCGTCACCGGTGCCCCGTCGGTCGGCACCATGGGTTGGTACTTTGGGCCAAGCTCGACGGAACCCGGCACGATCAACAACATGGCCGGGGCGACGTTCACGGTGAACGGCGAAGCCCATTTGTACTTCAGCACGGCCGGTGCGAACAGTTTCAATAACTTTGGCACATTCACTCATAACGCCGGCGGATATGCGGGGCTTGATGCGGTCTTCTCCGTGCCGGTGTTCAACGCCGGCACGGTCAACAACACGGGCAACAAGATCAGTTTCCTGACCGCGAGCAGCAGCGGCACGATCAATGTGACGGGCGGCACACTTTGGATCAACGGCACCAGC
>JANNLP010000036.1:0-1737 GCA_031396905.1 Gemmataceae bacterium | reverse complement strand
GACGTTGTTCACGGCGTCTTCGGTTGTACCGGTGACGCGCCGTTCTAATGCCGCGAGGCGCTCCACCAGCGTGGATCGCGCAGCGACGACACAACGTTCTGCTACTTGCTGGTTATCCATGACAAGCTCTCTCCCATAGACCGGATGCTATCGTCCGGAACCATTTGATAAGACTTCCAGAGATTGACGCCGACGGCTATCAAGCTGGCACCGCCGATTGTGATCAGCCCGCCGATGGTAAGCCACGCCGCCCACGGCGACCAATTCAAGACATTAATCAAGGTGTGGACGAGCGCCACGAGCATGAAGACCGCGCCCAGGACGCACAGCAATCCGCCGGAGGCCAGTGTGATGGCTGCCGAACAACCACGACGCGCATCGGCGCACAATTCTGCTCTGAGTTGAGCGGCGTGAGCCGACGCGAGTTCCCGCGCTCCGGATGCGACTCCGGCTAGCAGCTCGCTAAAGGTCGGCTCTGTCGCAAAACGATTGGTGGACATTACAGTACTCCGTTACACCACATCAGCCGGACCGCGTCGGCCCATGACTAATGCCACGATGAAAAGGATCAGAAAGATCACGAATACTATCTTGCCAATCTCGTAAGTAATGCCGGCGATCGACGTGAAGCCGAATAGGCCGGCCACCAACGCAATCACCAGAAATAGAAGTGCCCAGCGTAGCATGGTTTTTCCCCCTGTTGCGGCTACCACTCCAGTGGTCGCTAACGTTGTTGCGGGCGAGGACAATGTTGACAAAGCACTCTGCGTGCCAAAGTCGTCGCGATGACTTCGCCATCGCGGCTGGAGCGTCAAACGAAGACGTTTAAGCTCTGTCGTCTAACGCTAACTTCGCTAATACTGCGACATGTTGCCGACACATCGGCAATAGTTGGCATTCGATCGCCTTACGGCAACCCAAAGAAATCGATTCATCTTCCAACGCAGCCGTATAGTCGGAAATGCCGAGTTCCTCGCCTTGTTGCAACGCCGAGACAACTGGTTTCAGGCCAAGCACCTTAGCCGTTCCCGTTACCAGCCCGGCAAACACGCCCCACGGCCCCGACGAATCGGTCGGTTCGCCGCCAGCCGTACGGACCTGCTCACGTAACACACGGGCAGCCGCATAATGTTCGACGCGAATGCGACGAAGTTCCTGAACAGCGGCACTCGTTGCGTATTTTTCCAGTACCTGGTCATAACTCTCAATGGCGGACAGTTCGCCCCGCAGCAAGCCATTGATGGTATCCGGCCGGCCGCTGGCATCGAGAGCGGGATTCCACAGCGGAGTATCGCGATCGAGGGGATATGATGTTGCACGCATGGGATTCTCCTTGATGCGGGCGTTATTTCCCGCGTAACTTCAACAGCATGAGCTATGCCAACCGGCCTCGCAACTTCAGCCGGCAAGCCCATTGATCGAATTTAACGTCCTACTGTGCAAGACGTTGCTGAAACTTGTGTAGCTTTCTTCCGAGCGCAGTCGCGTTTACGTGACCGAGCGAAGGAAGCTAGCGTGGCACGCAAATTGCGTTGAAACAACTCACTGCATTGGAGGGGCGTTGCAACATGGCTGATAAGTCGCGAAAAGACGAGGGTTCTGTGGATCGAGCCAAAGATACTGCCGGATCGAAGTTGGGGCGACCACAGTTGATCGAACTGTTGAATGAAGATCTTGCCCGTGAATATCAGGCCATCATTGCATACGTCGTTTATTCCAAGGTTATCAAGGGTCCCG
>JANNLP010000025.1:0-2275 GCA_031396905.1 Gemmataceae bacterium | reverse complement strand
CCGTGCCGATCCAGCAGCCGCGAATGACGTTGTTGGCACCGCCGTCCAGAAAGATGCCATCCTGACTGAAGCCATTGACAATCAGCCCCTGCACCGTCGTTCCACCATTGGTGATCATCAATGCGTGCTGCGAGCTTGAAGCCGACAATTCGATCAGCGGCGTTGTCGAAAAGCCGGGTTGCGACCAGCCATCAATCACGACCGATTCAGTGATGTCGAGAGTGCTGGCAACTTTGATCGTCTGCACGCCCGCGCCGGGAATGTTGAACACAATGGTGTCGGCGCCGGCAAGGGCATTGGCATCAACGATCGCCCGCCGAAACGACCCTGACCCGGCGGCTCCGGAGGTCGATGTATTAGCAACGATAAATATGGCCGGCGCAATACGACTTTCCAACGGTGACACAATTGGGCGCGAATGCGTCCGGATCGTTCGGCGCGAGAACCAACGGCGCTTTGCAAAGACCATTTCGAAATCTCTCTCGTGCAGTTCAATTTACAGATTGAAATGATGACGAACGCATGGAAAAGTGTCAAGGAGGGTGAGAAATGTCGGACCATCAAGGTCACGTGTGCCGACATACGATTACGAAAAAGACCGGCATCCCACCAAGTGTCAGTATGCCGGTCCGCGTTGATTCCAATCGATCAAATACGATCTAGCCGACGAACACGCCGCCGTTGAAGTCCTTGTCAATGGAGTAGAAACTGTTGAGCTGCGTGTTGTTCACATCGTTATCGACGAAGCGGACGTGGGGGCCGCCGAGCGGGCCGGCACCGAGGATCAGTTCGGCGTTGGCATCGGCATCGAGGTTGCCGATGCCCACGCGAACGCCGCCGGAAAAAATCGACTCGAAGGCATAGAACGAGCGGATCATCGCCAGCGAAGTTCCGTCGAAGACTTTGACATGCGGGCCGCCGCCGGCACCGGCACCCGTGACGATGTCGGCCTTGCCATCGCCGTTCACGTCGCCGGCGGCGACATACACGCCACCGCTAAAAGCGGGAGTGTACGCGAAGAACTCTTTGACCAGCCCACTGCTGGAATTGAAGACGCGAACATGCGGTCCACCCCCTGCGCCGGCACCGGTCACGATCTCGGCAGCTGCGCCGCCAGCGACATCGCCCGCGCCGACATTCACGCCGCCCTTGAAGCTGGCGTCGTAAGCGAAAAAGCTGGTAATGGCAGTGCCCGTGGCGGCATTCCACGCAATGACGTGTGGTCCGCCGCCGGCACCAGCTCCCGTGATAATGTCGCCCAAGCCATCGCCGTTGACGTCGCCGATGGCGACGTTGACACCGCCGCCGAAGCCGGGGTTGTAGGCAAAGTAGCTGCCAAGTGAACTGATGATGCGTTCGGCCGTACCGTTCAGGATCGCATTGCCATCAAAGGTCTGCACGTGCGGTCCGCCGCCAGGGCCGGCTCCGGTGACCACGTCTTCGACGCCATCGCCATTGATGTCGCCGGTGGCGACGTGAATTTCGCCTTTGAATGAGGTATCAAAGGGCTGAAACGTAATCAGCAGTTTGCCACTGTTGTCGTAAACGCGAACCATCGTGTCGCCGTTCGGACCTGAGCCGACGGCGGTGAGGTTGATCGGCGGCGGTGTCACCGGCGGCGTCACGCCCGGTTGCACTTCGAAAGCGCCGATATCGAGCCTGTTGCTGGCGACGCGCGGAAAACCGCGTTGATCGGTGGACGGCGGTGGACCGAAGGCCGGGTCGCCTTCGTTGATGCCGCGGCTGCCAGTCAATATTGCCACCGTGTTCGTCGGCCCGCCGTTGTTTTGCAATGGCCCCACCAACGGTGCAACACCGAAAATCGTGCCGCCGAGATCATCAACCTCGGCGTTGCCTTTGTCCTGGATCAGACAATAGAAGCTGGAGAATGTGATAACGACGGCGCCGGATTCAATGAATGGCTCGGCATGGAGATCGTCATCGACATCCGCGGTGTTGACGGCAACGATTGTGTTGGCCATCTCGACAAAGCGTCGCGTGTAAATGCCGCCACCTTCTCCGGATGCGGATGGACCTGCAACCGTGTTACCGGTGATGGTGCAGTGCTTGATCACCGCGGGGCCGGCACTATAGTAGTAGGCTTCGCGATCGCCGCCACCCTGGCCCGAACCGCTGATAAAGATGCCGCCGCCGCTTCGCGCGGAGTTGCCGGAAATCGTGCTGTTGTTGAGGTCAAGCTCGGCATATAGCGCGTCGATCCCGCCGCCGGCAAGAGCGGCGATGTTGCCGGCAATGGTTGAGTTACGCAGGGTCA
>JANNLP010000003.1:0-3315 GCA_031396905.1 Gemmataceae bacterium | reverse complement strand
GCGCCGGTGATGTCGTTTCATCATGCCGGACTGACTATCGAAGGTTGGTCGCGGGCGGCGGTACAAACGTATTGGCGCGTGCCCGAACTCAAGCTCGGATTCGACCTGGGCGCCCACCCGTGGATGTTCATGGGCACGCCGACGTGGTTGTTATCGCACACGCACCTGGATCATATTGCGGCGCTGCCGGTGTACATCGCCCGTCGACGCATGATGAAGATGACGCCGCCCACGATCTACATGCCGGCGTCGGCACTGGAAGATGTGCGGCGGTTGCTGGTCGTCATGCAGCGGTTGGACCGTGGACGCATGAACTGTAATCTCGTGGGACTCGAACCCGGTCAGGAAGTCGCTCTGAGCCGTGAACATGTGCTGACGGCCTTTGCCACGACGCATACTATCCCGTCGCTGGGTTACATGGTTTGGGATCGACGGCAAAAGCTTAAGGAAGAATACATCGGCCTGCCCGGCGATCAAATCCGGGACCTGCGTTTGGCCGGCACGCAGGTGACGCGCGAAATTCGTACACCGCTTTTGGCCTATACCGGTGATACCAGCCCGGCCGGCATTGATAATTACCCGCCCGTGTTTCAGGCGAAGGTGCTGATCGCGGAGATGAGCTTTATCCGTGCCAAGCATCGCCGCGAGAAGATTCACAAGTTCGGTCACATGCACATCGATGACTTCATCGAACGTGCCGACAAGTTCCAGAATGAACTGATCGTCGCCGGGCATTACAGCACGCGGTACCATCCGAACGAGGTGCGCGAAACGGTGATGCGCAAACTGCCGCCTAACCTTCGCGAGCGCATTCGGATTTGGATATGAATCAACCGGCACCGAAACGTCGTGACTATCGCAAATAGTCCGATAAAACAAAACAAACGGCTAAGAGTCGAACTTCTCCACGGACAGTGGCGGATCTCCCATGTTTTACGTCGGCGTCGATGTCCCGATGCAGCGGTATCCGATTGCGAACTGGGTTCTCATTGCGGTCACAGTAATTGCCTCGCTGTTTGCGTGGGGCAATCAAAGCCGGGCCTTTGATGAAGCGCGAATACTGGAAGCTGCTCTCGACCATGCGAAAGAGTTAACGCCGGCGCAAGAAGCGGAGATGGAGTCCAAGATCCAGAAGGCGGTTGATAGCTTTCTTGCTGGGGCGCTTAAGCCGCGGAGTTTTCGCTTCCTGCAGCTCTTTACACACGCGTTCGTACATGGCGACTTCTGGCATCTCCTAGGGAACATGATTTTTCTGTTTGCTTTCGGCAACGCGATCAATGCCAAGATTGGGCACTGGCAGTTCTTGCTGTGCTATTTATTCTTCGCCGCGTTCGCGGGTTTGGGTTGGATGATCCTCGGAAATGGCATGCCGATGGTCGGAGCTTCGGGCGCGATCATGGGCATTGCCGGCATGTTTTTCGTGCTGTACCCATTCAATGAATTGGCGATCCATTCGCCGGACACCTACATTTGGTCAGGCGATGCGTGGCGAATGCCCTCGTGGGTATTTGTGTTGATTTACATGATCCTCGACTTGTGGGGCACGCTTTCTAAAGGCGCCGGCATTGCCTATGCCGCCCACTTGGCTGGCGAGCTTGGCGGTGCGGCACTTGCGATTGGTCTGGTCAAAATGGGTTGGGTTTCATCCGACCGTGGCGAACAGAACTTGCCGGAGACGTGGGGCTGGGTCAAGGAAAAACCAACCCCTCCGCGACGTCGCAAGAAACCTAAACAACTGCCACCACGTGTTGACATCTAATTGTTATTTTTGCTGATGGAGGCCGAAGCGCAGCGAGGAGAATTAGAAATCCGCCTCGCTGCGCTTCGGCCTCCATTGAGTTGCCATCAGAACTATGGGCATGATCGGGTTGCTCATCGCGGCGTTCGCCGGTACATTGCCTGTTTGCGACTTTCCTGGACGGATCGACGACGCAGCTATGCCGAACCCGCGGAAACCGAGCGTTGCCCCCGCTTTTGACCCGACCAATCCCCTGATTGTCCAAAGCGACCGCTCCATTTTGGTTGAAGTGGACAACGCCAAATATGCCGAAGCGCGGGACGCCTTGGCTCCGTTCGCGGAGCTCGAGAAAAGCCCGGAACACATTCACACGTATCGGGTTACGCCATTGTCGTTGTGGAACGCGGCAGCCGCAGGTCTTTCGGCCGGCCACATGATGGACGTGCTGGCCCAGTACAGCAAGTTTCCTCTGCCCGCCAATCTCGAACCAGATATTGAAGAGCTGGTTTCGCGTTATGGCCGATTGCGTCTGGAGCGCGATGGCGACTATTTGAAACTGGTCAGCGAAGACTTACCGCTGTTGGAAGAGCTGTGCCGGCAACCGAAGATTCGGCAACTGCTTGGGGAGCGCGTTTCCAAGATTGCCTTTCGCATCGACCCGGCGTTTCGCGGCGTCATCAAGCAAGCGCTTTTGGTTGTCGGATATCCCGTCGAAGACTTGGCTGGGTATACCGAAGGCGCGCCGCTGGAAATCGTGTTGCGTAAAGTCGCGCGGTCAGGGTTGCCATTCAACATTCGTGATTATCAGCGCGACTCGGCCGACGTGTTCTTTGCTGGCGGCGACGTGCGCGGCGGTTCCGGTGTGATCGTGTTACCGTGCGGTGCGGGTAAGACGATTGTCGGCCTCGTGGCGATGGCGATGATTCAACGCAACACGCTGGTGATGACGACGGGCATCACGGCCGTGAAGCAGTGGAAGCGCGAGATTCTCGACAAGACGGAGCTCACGGAGGATCAAGTTTCCGAGTACACCGGCGAGAGCAAGGAAATCGCCCCGGTGACGCTGGCGACTTATCAGATTCTCACGTACCGGCCCGAGAAGAGCGACGAGTTTCCGCACTTCAAGATTTTCGATCAGCGTGATTGGGGTCTGATTATTTATGACGAAGTCCATCTGCTGCCCGCGCCGGTGTTCCGTGTGACGGCCAACATTCAGGCAAGGCGGCGATTGGGCCTCACGGCAACTCTGGTGCGTGAAGATGGCCGTGAGGGCGATGTGTTTAGCCTGATTGGTCCCAAGAAGTACGACGTGCCGTGGCGCGAACTGGAGACCAAGGGTTGGATTGCCGAGGCGAACTGCACCGAAGTGCGCACGGCGCTGCCGGAACATATGCGCATGGAATATGCGGTGGCCGAGTGGCGAAACAAGTATCGCATCGCCAGTGAGAACCCGGCCAAGGATGACGCGGTCAGCCGGTTGTTAGCGACTTATCGAGATGCGCGGGTGTTGGTGATCGGGCAATATCTCACGCAATTGCGTCGTTTGGCCCGACGCTTCGACTTACCGCTAATCATGG
>JANNLP010000813.1:0-2739 GCA_031396905.1 Gemmataceae bacterium | reverse complement strand
AAGCTGTGCCGCAGCGTGTGCGGGCTGGTCCGCGGATCAAGACCCGTTTGTTTCAAGTGCTTTTCCAGCAACCGGCCAACACTGCGGGTGGTCAATCGTGTCCCGCGACGATTGAGGAACACGGCCGGCGTCGACTTTTTCATGCCATTCAGCCACGTTTCGCGCATCGTCAACCAATCAGTGACGGCCCGCAGCGAGGGTGGCCCGAGCATCGCCAGCCGTTCACGCTTGCCCTTGCCGCGCACGCGAACTACGCCGGCATGTTGGTCGAGATCGTCAAGTTCCAAGCCGACTAACTCGCTGACGCGCAGACCGCCGGAATAGAGCGTTTCCAGAATTGCACGGTCGCGCATTCCGGAGTCGCTGTCATCGGGGGATGCAAGCAGTCGCGCCAAGTCGCCGGCAGTCAAGAAGTGTGGTAGTCGTTTTTCCTGTCGCGGTCCGCGCAAGCCCATTGCCGGGTTTTGTTTCAGCACGCCTTCGCGACACAACCAACGAAACCAAGATCGCAGCGACGCCAGGCGGCGGGCCACAGTGGTCTTCGCAAAACCTTGTTCGTGTTGGGCGGCCAAATAGGCGCGGACGTGTCGCGGCGTCACCCGTTCGGGTTGAAAGCCGCCGCTGAGTTGCGTCTCAAACCACTCGATGGCTTTGGTCAGGTCCTCGCGATAGGACTTGACGGTGTGGTCGGACGAGTTCTTTTCGACGCCGAGGTGGCGAAGAAAGTCGGCCAGGTGGTCAATCATGGTGTGCGGCCGCGACGATCAGTGTCGTGCCGGACTCGCCACCAAAGCCGCCTTGATTTGGTCATGTGCCTTTTTGGTCAGCACATTGACATCGAACCAGGTGAGGCTCAGGCCGGGGTCGGCCGCTTGATCGCGGATCGTCTGCAGCATCTCAGGGTGGCTAGCATCGTCGTAGACGAATACGTATTGCTCTTGTCCCTTCAGAAGCGCCAGCACGTTCACTTCCGGAGACATGACCGCGCTCCATCCGGTCGGCACACACGATCCTCGCGAACCCGTTCATCGGCCCGCCAGCGTCCGGTATTGTTGTCCGATAATGCAAAATCGCGAGGGAGCATGATTTCAACACTGAACAATCGGCATCGCGAACGGCCCCGATTCGACCGCCACGTCCCGCGAAATCTGTCCGATAACGGTGATCAGCCTTGCCGGAGCATTCGCGGCGCAGTCTAATCGTTATGGTCGCCACAAGTTCGCGCCGGACATGGAGGTCCAACAATGCGCGTCGATATCGTCATCCCCGCTCGCTATGCGTCATCACGGCTGCCTGGTAAGCCCTTGCTGAAGGCCACGGGCAAATATCTCGTTCAGCATGTGTATGAACGAGCTTTGCGAGCAAAATGTGCCACGAGCGTCTTGATTGCCACCGATGATCCACGTATCCAGGCCGCCGTCGGCAGTTTCGGCGGCCAATGCGTGATGACCCGCCGCGATCACCCCAGCGGCACCGACCGCATCGCCGAGGTGGCTCGCCAGCTCCAAAGTGATGTGATTATCAATCTCCAGGGCGACGAACCGGAGATTGACCCGACCTACCTCGATATGTTGCCGGATTTGTTGAACCGCAACAGCGCTGCCGTGGCCACGCTAGCCGTGCCCATCCGCGATGCCGAAGCGTGGAACAATCCTAACTGCGTGAAAGTGGTATGCGACGACGCCGGCCGAGCCATGTACTTCAGCCGCAGCCCCATCCCGCACGTCCGCGACGGCCAACCCAATTTCCACGGCCCAGTGAAGTTCCTGCAACACGTCGGCCTCTACGCCTACCGCCGCGATTTCTTGCTGCAACTGGCCGCACAACCGGTGTGCGCCCTGGAACAAACCGAGAAACTGGAACAACTTCGGGTATTGGCGATGGGAAAAACGATCCAAGTTGGCGTGGTCGCTCACGCCGGCCGCGGCGTAGACACGCTTGAGGATTACGAGCGGTTTCGAAGAAGCTTGAAACAGCAAACGAGCATGCGCGAGGCAGCCTAGTCGAATGAAAACCAGCCGCCGCGAAAATCAATGTCAAGATGGCGACCGGCGAAGAAGTCCAAACCCAGCAGACCGTCGAACCTCAGCGTATGCGGCAGTTTCGCGGCGAGGATTGCGTAATTGTCGCGGACGACTCCCAACGCGAAAAAGTTCTCCAGTGTAAGGGCGATCGCAACGTCGTCGTCCCGGCTGGCTGTCACGAGGGGTACGATTTCTGCGGAAACGCTTAACTCGTATCCGACCTTCATTAACGCTGGTGTTCGGATGGTCGTCGTCTCACAACCCGTATCAATTGCCATCCGAATGACGCTGTTGCCGCCTGGTCCCCACAATTCGGCCTTCACGATAATGAGACCTGCGGATGGATTGAAACTGTACCTCATAAAATGTGAACTCGACCGTTCGACATACTACCGGTGTACATGACGGTAAACCGTTTCGGACGAAATACGTCGACCTTGTCTTCAACCGACTCCCGATCAGGCCCATGTCCCAACACCCGGCCGGAGAGGATTTCCAATTGATCGTCCGTGACCAGCTCGCCGATAAGTACCCATTGCGACGGAAAACGATCTTCAATTTCCTGCATCGTCAGTGTTTCGTTCATGGTCTCCTCCTGTTGGCCTCATTGTATTCAACGATGGTGTCCTGAGATGCTCGTTCCAAGCAAGGATCGCTTCTATTTGTCACGATCTATAGCGTCCTTCGCCTTCACCGGGCGCGGCGGCTGGCGACG
>JANNLP010000810.1:0-6286 GCA_031396905.1 Gemmataceae bacterium | reverse complement strand
CGCGCCGTCAAATACCGTGCGACCCGTTTGCACCGTTTCAACATTGACGTGGCTGACCTTGGCCCGCCCGGCGACTTGAACAACGCCGGCCACCTGCGTCGCCGCATAACCCTGATGATTGACGGTCAGCGAGTCGGTGCTGCCTCCACCGTTGACGTTGATTTTGTTCGGACCGGGCGTGATGGCGAAGTCGTCGTTGCCCGTTCCGCCGTTCAGTTGGTATTCGATTTTGCTAAAGAGTAAACCCAGCACAATTGGTGCTTCATTGATCTTCGACGCCACAACCACAATTTCTTTTGGTTTGCCGATGCTCCCGACGGATAAGTGATAATCATCATAGTACAACTTCCAATGGTGTTGCGCCGCCGATGTCGTTGCGACCGTGATCGTCGTCGAACCGGTGGGCGGTCCGAAACCGTCGCCGTCGATGTCAATCAGCTCAAGCGAATTGGCCGACTGGGTTACTCCATCAATAGTGAAGGTGACAGTTCCGGTGGAAACTTGGACCGTCGCCTGAATTGCCGGCACGATTGGCGACATGCCGTTCAACGACAAGAACCCGTGATCGTCGCCCGCGCCGCCAGTTATGTAACTTCCACTGACAAAGTTCCAACCGATCAAGTCGTCGCTCCGACCGCCGTCGACCGAATCTTTGCCGGTGCCGCCGTCGATGTAATCGCCGAACGCCGACCCAGTAATCGTGTCGTCGCCGGCGCCGCCAAGAATGACGATGTTGCGAAGGTCTTCTGGAATCATGGGTTCATAGCCACTCTTGAATTTGGGATGAATCATTTTTGGCGGAAAATCTGCTGATGTGCTCACGCCGCCGAGGTTGATCAAGTTTGCTCCTGGCCCGCCGTTGATTTCGATTCGCGACACGGTGGCGGCCAGCACTGGCTCACTGTTGGCCATCAGCGGGGCGCCATTCAGCAATACCTGACCATCGAAATTGCCGCCCAACGAAATCGCATCCGAACCGTCGCTGGTGACGGACAGAAAACCCGTGATGCGGCTGAAATCGACGGTCAATGCCGGCGCGATGCGGTCCTCCAGACGAAGGAGTCGAGACAACGGGTTTCTGCGATACTTCCGTGGTGACATCGCCGAGTTCTCCATCGCGGCCCGATTCCACCTGGCTGCCAGCCAAGTCCGAACCGAGCCGTCACACCCATAGCTCGCCAAACGGTCGGCGATTGCGACATGAACCTGATAAAATTCCTCGAACCGCCGCGAATCGAGGCCGACCATGTCAACGGAAGGCTCCATCACCAAATGGATCAGCCGACTGCGCTCCGGAGAAGACGAAGCGGCCGAAAGGCTTTGGCAGGCGTACTTTGCGCGCATGGTTCAACACGCTGAGGGCATGTTGGACACCGCCCAGAACCGATCCGGCGACGAGGAAGACGCCGCTCTCAGCGCCTTCAAGAGCTTTTGCTTTGGCGCTCGCGACGGGCGATTTCCGCATCTGGTGGACCGCGGCAACTTGTGGCCACTGCTAGTGGCAATTACGTCGAACAAGTGCGTTGACATCGTGCGTCATGACCAACGCAAGAAACGCGGCGGCGGCGCCATCGAAAATCTGGAGTTCATCGACGTCATCGATCGCGAGCCGACACCGGAATTCGTCGTTCAACTCAAAGATGAATTGGATCGTTTGCTTGTTCGCTTGGATTCCACGGGCGACCCGGCCCTGCGCTCGGTGGCATTGTCGAAACTCGATGGCATGACCTCCACGGAGATTGCCGCGAAAATGGGCTGCGTCCGGCGAACCGTCGAACGCAAGTTACAACTCATTGCCGAAGTGTGGGAGGCCGGGTGAGTCGAAGCGGCGATTCGTTGCCAGTCGATCTGTTGTGTCGCATCAATGCCCGGTGCGATGCGTTCGAAGCGGCATGTCGCGACGGGCACGCGGCCAATGTCGCTGACTTCCTTGATGGCTTTCACGGCGCGGAGCGTTCCCGGTTGCTCCGGGAGTTGATTCCGCTCGAACTCGACTACCGCAAACAGCACGGCCAGACTCCGAACGCCGATGAGTTGCTCACCCGATTCCCCGAACTGGATTCGACCTGGCTCGCTGCCGCGGTCACCGACGAGGGGGCCGACTTGACGATGGCAGGCGCCGCCGCCACGGGAATTGCCCAAACCGACGGCCAATGTTCGGCGGAAATCGCCTGGCAACGACTGGCCGACGCACAACTACTAGCGACTGCGGAACTCGAAACACTGCGGACCAAACTTCCATCCACTGCCGCCGAACTGACGGCGCGACTCGTTGCCGAAGGGAAGTTAACAGCGTTTCAAGCGCGGCGACTGTGCGCCGGCAACGAGCGGCCACTGGTCTTGGGCGGTTACCTCATCCTGGATCGACTCGGTGCCGGCGGCATGGGGACCGTTTACCGCGCTTTGCACCGCCGCATGAACCGCGAAGTCGCGCTCAAGTTGATCAAACCCGCATCCCATGAGTCCGCCGATCATGCTCGATGGTTTCTGCGCGAGGCGGAAGCCGCTGCCAAGCTCGTCCATCCCAACATCGTGACCGCATACGACGCCGGTGAGGACGAAGGCGTCGCCTATCTGGTCACGGAATTCGTCGGCGGTATGGACTTGGCGGCTCTGGTTCGAGGCAATGGTCCGTTGCCCGTGGCCGCCGCGATCAACTACGTGGTTCAGGCCGCGCGCGGCTTATCGTATGCCCACACCCAGGGCATCATTCACCGCGACGTCAAACCATCCAACTTGTTGGTCGATCGTGACGGCAAGGTGCGTGTGTTGGATGTCGGCCTGGCACGGCTGACGCGCGGCCCGACTGCCGACGCAGCCGGCGGTGAACCTGTAGCCGCCGAGCATAGCAGCCTGGGCGCATTGATCGGCACCGTGGATTACATGGCGCCCGAACAGGCCGCCGCACCTACGCATGTGGACGAACGTGCCGATATCTATGGCCTCGGGTGCACGCTGTACTACTTGCTGACCGGCCGGGCACTTTATCCCGGCGCCGACGTTTGGGCCAAATTGGCCTCCCATCGTGACGACGCGATTCCGTCGTTGACTAAGGCGCGGTCCGACGTGCCTCCGGGCCTCGAACGCCTTTTTCAGTCCTTGGTGGCCAAACGACCTGAAGACCGACCATTGTCGATGGATGATGTGATTCGCCGGCTCAAACACGTCGGCAAATCACGTCATGGTCGAGCCATCGGCGCCATCGCGGCCGTTCTCGTCATCGGCATTGGTCTGGGCATTTGGTGGATGAGCCGGCCGCCAACCGATGTCGGGACGAAATCATCGACGACTCAAACGGTGTTGGCGACACCGCCGTTCGACGCGGCAGCGTATCAGAAAGAGTGGGCCGATCGACTTCGTGTGCCGATTGAAATCCAAGAACAGTTGGGCATGACATTCATGTTGATCCCGCCGGGCCGGTTTAGCCGCGACGGCGGTCCGTTCGTCACGGTCGCCGAGCCGTTTTACCTGGGCCGCACCGAAGTCACGGTCGGCCAATTGCGGCAATATCTCCAAACGACGGGCCGCGTCACCCATGTGGAAAAGGGCCGGCGGGTCGCCTGGGGCCTGGAACGCGCCGGCTGGCAGCTGAAGTCAGGATCGGGATATTGCTGGTCGAACGTCGGCACGCTCCTACCGCTGACCGACGAACATCCGGCTTACAACACTTGTTGGCCCGACGTCGTCGAATTGGCCGAATGGCTCACCGAACAATCGCAAGGACAGTTCCGTTTCCGCCCGCCCACCCAGGACGAATGGGAATTCGCCTGCGGCGCCGGCAGCGACGGTCCGTGGTGCTGTGGCCACGACCGCGGTCAGATCGGCGAATTCGCCTGGTTCCAGGACAATTGCAAAGATCGGCGCTTCCGCCCCGTGGCCCAGAAACGACCCAACGGCTTCGGATTGTACGACATGCCTGGCAGCCTCCAGGAATGGTGCGCCGGCGACGGCGGCCTGGAATTGTGCGGTGGAAGTTTCGGCAGCACCGCCGATCAACTGCGCTCATCCGCCCGAGTCCCCGTTACCCCCACCCGCCCTTCGGGTGGCATTCGGTTGGTGCGTGAGGTGGCAAAAACAAAAAGTGGGCAAGCGGAATAGTGCGTGGCCCGACACCCGATTCCCGACACCCTTTTCAAATACTCTGACCGAAATTCACCCGGAACTTGTTGCAGTCGGTGATGGCGACCGAGCCGTCAAGATCGAAAGCTGGGTCGCAATTGCTTAAGACCATTAATATGGCATCGAATTCGACATCGCCCAATTATGGTAACGCGGACGCCCATTAACAGCATGACTGTAACGGAGGCGCTGCCATGCCGACTATCGCCACGTGCCCAAAGTGCGGAAAGAGCGACTCAGTCGGAGATGCCGCAAGCCTTCGCAATGGTCGCTGCAAACTTTGCGGCAATTCGCCTCGTCCGCGATTTGCCGAAGGTAATGGGCCGGTGACCGTAAGACGCAAGAGAAAGCCACTTCAGCCAGGCACCAACGCGGCGGATTCCTGAACAATTAGGATTCTCTCGGGAAATCACGCCCTCTGAACTCTCTGCCATCGATAAACGTGCGCTGGGCAAAAAGGTCAGGTGACAGGATCACGATATCGGCAAGTTTGCCCGGTTCGAGGCTGCCGCGATCCTTGTCGAAGCCCGTTCGCTCGGCCGGTGTCAGGGATGCCATACGGATCACCTGAGCCAAACCCGCGTCGGTGTCGCGCATCATCACACGAATCATGTGCTCAAGGGGAAACACAGAACTAGCCAGCTTATCGGTACCGGGCAACACGCCGACTGAGCCGGTGTGTTCGATCGGCTCGCCGGTCTGGTGATGGCCTACCCGATAAATGCCTGGTGGCATGTCCAGCGCCCGGCTGCAATCGCTGACCAGACACAAACGTGACGCACCTTTCATCCGAAAAGCAAACTGCAGCATTTCCGCCGCGTGATGATACCCGTCCGCAATCACCTCGGTGCTCATCTCCTCGTGGTAAAGCACGAACTCCGCCATGCTGCCCCGCTGCGGAGTGGACAGTCGCTTCCGAATTGAATCCGTGCTGCTCATCGCGTTCCAGAAATGGTCAACGTGACGCATGCCGACTTCGTAGACGGCCGCCATCTCGGACCAGGACGCGTTGGAGTGGCCGCACGTGACCAGACAGCCCGCAGCCTTGGCGGCTCGACAAAATTCGACCGCCCCGGGAAGTTCAGCGGCGCAGGTCGCCGACTTGATGATCCCGCGTGCAAATGCCGGGACGTACTCGGCCGGATCAGGATGGCGTTCAAAACCCTTAGGATGCGCTCCGATCTTATCCGGAGCGAAATAGGGTCCGTACCAATGCGCGCCCGCAATCCTGGCACCATCCGTAACTCTCCAGTCATGAGCGCAATGCTCGACCGCGTCGAGCATTGCAGCAAGTTGTGCGGGCGACCCGGTGGTGGTGGTCGGAAAAACGGTTGTCGTGCCATGGCGTGCATGGGCACGGGTAGCAATACGAACCGCATCGGGCGTGCCATCCATGTAATCGCTGCCAGCGCCGCCGTGAGTATGAATGTCCACAAATCCAGGACTAATGTAGCCATCCACGACGTCGATGATTTCGGCGCGGACCGGCAACACAACGTCACCAGCACGCCCCACGGCGACAATCCGTTCGTTCTCGACAACGACCGCAGCTTGCGCCAAGAGGTGAGCCGGCAGAACCACGGTGCCGCGAAATACAATGCTCGACATAGGAACGGTGCCCTGTGTAGTGGCGGAAGTCACGCCGCATACTCCGCCGGTAACCCGTTCACAATCTTCACCGTCTCCACACTCACCCGCACCACTTGCCCCACCAGCCTCACGATGTACTCCGGGTCATCATCCCGGTTCGGGTCGCTACTGATGCCGCTGCGTTTGTCTTCGCTGACCTGGTATTGGTCGATCACCCAATCCAAAGCGCTGCGGTTGCCCAGCCGATACTCAAACACCGCCGGCGGAATCCCGGCGAGCGTCAGCGACTCGTTGACCTTCAGCGCCGTCTTGTCCTTGCTCAATTTCATCTTCTCAACACGATAAGTCAGCGCCGCCGCTTGCGGCTTAGCGCGTAGATTCTTCAACCCCACCCCTTCATCCGCCCAAACAAACGTCAACGCCCAAGGCTCCAGCTTCTCGTAGTCCAAATGCAGCCCCGCCAACTCCTTGCCCGCATTGGCAAACGCCCAGAAGTCCGCCGCGAACGGTATCCGCGGCAACTCGCGCTTCAGATTGTCCGCAAACTTCGTGCGATAACCGGGATGATGCAGGATGC
>JANNLP010000764.1:0-2870 GCA_031396905.1 Gemmataceae bacterium | reverse complement strand
AAACGGGCGTCCTGATGGTTCGAAGGCGAACGGGTATTCTATGGTTTGCGAGCGCGATTAACTACCAGTTAATCCCAAAAGTTGTGGTTGTAAGCTATTATCTTGAAATGATTTATGGCGACGTATCAAACTCCCGCTGACCGAAAGCGCAGGTCTTTCAGCGCTTGCCCCGGCAAAAGGGTTTTCATGGCTTCAAGCAGCTTGCGTTTGTGAAACGAGGACAGCTCTTGCAGCAGCACGCCGCCGCGGATTTCGATCTCCAAGACGCCGCGTTTGATGGCCAATACCCGCGACTGGCCGGCCACGATTTCACCGGCGGCTTTGGCCCACGCGTCTTCCAGCCGCTTGCGTTCTGAAGTCCGACCCCAACCGCGCGAGACGAAAAGTTGAGCGATGACGTCCTTCAGCGGTTCGGGGCCTTTGGCTTTGGCGTAGTACGTGATTCCCGGGTTGTGGTTGCGCATGATCGAGTCCCTTCGACATCACGACAACGGCATGACCAGGTACTGGTAGCTCGGCCCGCTGCGGAACATCGCGGGACGCGTCGAGTCGCTGATTTCCAGGGTCAGCGGGTCTTCGGGTTCCAGCACTTTGAGCATGTCGATCATGTACTGCGGGTCGAAGTTCACGTCGATTTTGCCGCCGTCGTATTCGATCGGCATCTCCACGTGCGATCGGCCGGTGGCCGCGCCCTGGGCCTGCAGCGTAAGTTTGCCCGGCGTGAAATGAAAGCTCACGCGCTTGCTTTCGTCATCGGTCATGATCGCGG
The DNA here is from genome assembly GCA_031396905.1 of Gemmataceae bacterium. GTDB lineage: Bacteria > Planctomycetota > Planctomycetia > Gemmatales > Gemmataceae > JAIBBI01. Next base: position 2,101 of record JANNLP010000764.1, on the reverse strand, counting down.
CTTGTCGCACGGCGGAGAGAAATGGCCCGACCGCCAGCGGAACCTTGGCGCCGAACTTCTTCGGCACGATGTCCTTGTACGGCGGATAACGGCCTTCCACGAGACGCGAGTAAATGATCGCCCTGCCCGTTTGGAACAGAACTTCGTTTTGCTTCAGCGAAACCTTGACCAACTCCGCATCGTCCACCAGGTTGCGTTCGAGCAATGCCATCGCTTTGGTCGGCACGAGGTGCTGGCCATCTTTGGTTGAGTGGCCGCCGATGCTCTTAGCCTCGCCGGTGATGATGGCCAGCCGTTTGCTGTCGGTGGCGACCAGTTTGGCGGTGTCGCCGTCGAGTTCCCAAAGCGCGCCGGTCATGGCATAGCGAGTACTCTCTTTGGCCGCCGCGAAGATGGTCCGGTGGATCATGGTTCGCAAGCTGCCGGCCGTCAGTTCGTGGTATTTGCCATCGGCAAAAGTGGGCACATCCGGGAAGTTCGCCGCATCTTCCGACGGCATTTCGAATTCGGTACTTTTCCCGACGACCATCACTCGCTCGCTGTTGGCATCGATGGTCAACCTGTCATCCGTCGATTCGCGAAGGATCGAAAGCAGCCGGGCGCAGGGCAATATCGCTTCACCAGGTTTGACCACGCTGGGGCTGCGCACTTCAAGCCGAATGCCAAGTTCCAGGTCGGTGGCCATCAGCGTGCAGCGGTCGCCAGTCGCGATGGCCTTCAGGTTCTTAAGAATCGGCTTCACGTCCTTGGAAGCAGCGGCAGCCGCGACCAACTGGCAATCCTGAAGCAGCGCTTCCCGTTCGCAATCGAGCTTCATGGCTCGCTCCCCTCGTCATCCGTCTTACTAAAAGAAGATAGTATTTTAATACGGTAGTAGTGGTAGTAAGGCACGGGCTTTTCGTTCACCGAATGCCGAATGCGGAAAGTTTTTCCAACGATCGTCGGCCCGTTTCACGATGACGACTCCGTTGACGGGTTGTCGATATCGCGTTGATGACTCATCGCCGGCGCCGATGATCAATCGCCTGGTTTGTTGATCGCGTCTGCAAGTATCAATCCACGCTTTTCCGCCAACGCGCAATTGACAGCTTGCCAACGGCCCAGCATCGGAGCCATCAACGCCGATCATGCCCGCGACAGCACGCGCAACTCGCGTGCCAGCGGGAAGCTGACGTGTTCTTCCCGGACCGTGCGCTCTTCAACCGTAGCGTTGAAGCGATCACGCAGATAGTTGACGCATTCGGTGACGACATCTTCGGGTGCGCTGGCCCCGGCCGTGATCAGCACGCAATCCGAATCATTGAACCATTCGTCGCGCAGCTCGCCGACGCCATCCACCAGATAAGCGGTCCGACCCAGCGCCGCGGCGACCTCGGCCATTCGCTGACTATTGGAGCTGTTTTGACTCCCGAGCACCAGGACCAGGTCCGCATGGGGCACCAACTCTTTGATGGCCTCCTGGCGGTTTTGCGTGGCATAGCAAATGTCGTCTTTGTGCGGGCCGACGATTTGCGGGAAGCGTTTACGCAGCGCGCCCACCAGGACCTGGGCCTCGTCCACGCTGAGCGTCGTTTGTGTGAGCCAGGCGATCTTTGCATCGGCCGGAAAGCGTAATCGCCCCACATCGGCGATGGATTCGACCAGCGTAATGACTTCCGGCGCTTCGCCCATGGTGCCGACGATTTCCTCATGCCCTTCGTGCCCGATCAATACTATTTGATAGCCTTCCTGGGCGAACCGCAGCGCTTCCAGATGAACTTTGGTCACCAGCGGGCATGTCGCATCAATGGCGCGAAGGTTGCGCCGGGTGGACACTTCGCGAATCTGCGGGGAAACGCCGTGAGCGCTGTACAGCACCGTGGCCCCTTCGGGAATCTCTTCGATGTCATCAACGAAAATCACGCCCTTGGCGCGGAAGCGCTCGACGACCGGCCGGTTGTGGACGATCTCGTGGTATGCATAAATGGGCGTGCCGAATAGCTCGATGGCCCGGTCGAGACTCTCGATGGCCATATTGACGCCGGCACAGAAACCGCGCGGGTTGGCGAGGATGACTTTCATGATGCAATTATAACCGCAGGCGCGCGAAAAAGCCCACTCA
>JANNLP010000739.1:0-2187 GCA_031396905.1 Gemmataceae bacterium | reverse complement strand
CTTGAGCCACTGATAACGGTCGGCCAGACCATCCACGATGTTAGTCGTGTCGTCGCTACTTCCATCGTCGATGACAAGGATTTCATAGCGCCAGGCTAACGATCGCAAAGCGACATCGGCCTCGGCAACCGCGTCGGCAATTACAGCGGCCTCGTTGTATGCTGGCAGAATCAAGGTCAGCGATGGTGTCATTGGTTGTTCCAGAAAGCGATGGCACAGCGGAGGATACGGAGTAGAACAGTCGGAGTTATTTCTTCTCCGCGTTCTTCGCGGTGATACTCTGATTTTTCACCTGCACCCGGTACGGCGTCCCGTAGTCACCGCGAATGGGCCGATCGATGCTGTGGACGAACATAAGAAAAAGTAGCGACACAGCACACTGCGTGATACACAGGGCACCGAGCAAGCGGCGTGCGTTGCTGGCAGCAAAACTCATGAACGCCACCCGTGCCAGGCCCACGCAAGCCACCGGGGCAGCGATAATCAGGTAATGTCGATACACCGGCAACCCAGTCAACGTCAACAGCAAGCCATAACCAATGCCGACCGCTCCAATGGTCATTCCCGTCGGCGAGCGGTCAAGGCCCCATGATCCGGTTCGTAATGATTTCGCGACATATCGCCCGAGAATTGCCAGAAACGCGGCCGCCAACAGTACGTGCAATACGCCAACGAGATACGTTGCCTGCCCGCCAATCATTGGCTGCTGAAGGAATGGCACGAAGTCTTCGCCAAGCGAGTATTTCAGATGCAGGCCGAATGGTTCGGTGAACCAGTAGACCCAGTATTTAAGTTCCAACAGACTCCACCAATGCGACTTGGCCGACGCCGATCGTTCGGCGACAAAAAGCAGATGACAGCCCCACGGCAACGCGGGCAATGAGCCTAGAATGCCGCCGCCGACAGTCCACGGCCAGCGGAACGAGCGGTAGTCGAATACTAGCGCCCACGCACTCAATGCCGCGGCAAAGAAAAACGCCCCGGGATGGATCTGGGCCGCAATGGCGGCAATGAGGCCGAACAGCAGTGCCGCCGACCGTCGTGAGCGAGACCACCAGGATGCCAGCATGATCACCGCAATCGCGGGCAACACCGACGGCGGCCATATTTTTCGATGAAACAACACCGCCAGTGGATTCACGGCCAACAGCGACAACCCCCACCACCACGGCTCGCGTTCGTCGGGCACCACAATTCGGGCAATGAACGCCGCAAGTAACCCCAGTGCCAGGACGTTGATCATCATGCAGGCGACATTCAAGTCGATCGGATCGTGGACATCAAACAGCTTTGCCAGTCCCAGGAACACCCACACGCTCATCCCCGGATGCGGCACATCCGCCGAGTTGTTCATTCCCGTCCAGGGCCATGGCTCGCTCACGCCAACCGCTTGTGTACGCTCAAACGAGTAGATCTCGTCGCCCTTGTACTCCATGTCGCCCGGCCACACGAGGCGCAGGGCCGCACCGACCATTAGGACCGCAGCAATACCTAACTTTGCACGCAATGACATCGAAACCAGCGGCATTCCATCGCCTCCGGCGCCAAACACAACCTGCAAACGATAACCGATAGCAAGAGTAACGTGAAGGTGAAATCAGTCGAATGACCAATCGGACAAATGGGGCGACAATCGTTACTTAATGACGCCACCTGGGGATGCAGTCAGTCGTTGCGTCAACCAGTTGCAGACATCCGGGAAGAGTCGTTTACCGGTGGCGGTGTCGTGTCGGCCACAAGGATCCACGACGCATGTAAAGTCCAGTCCCTTGCACCGCGCCTTGTCGGCGAATGCTGCCACTTGGGCATCGATATTGAACTCGTCGTTGGCACCGTACCCCGCAAACATCTGCAACTCGCCGGGTTGAACGTTGAAGGTGTCAAGCATCTCGTAAGGATTCTCAATCGAAATTTGTTGAATGGCCTCCTTATTGAAACAACCATAGAGAGGATGCGATAGAGTCCGTTCGCGGATGGTGATGACGCCGTAGAAGCGGCCGACCGGTTGCCACGGGCCGAGGCGTTCGCGGATGCCCAGGCAACTCGGATTGTAGTTGGCGAAATAGTTGCCATGACAATCCAAATAGCGAACATGGAGCGGCGGGAATATGCCGGCGGCGAGCTTAAACTGACAGCGATACTTGATGCCGAGATTGAATGCACCGAAGCCGCCCATCGAAGCGCCGC
>JANNLP010000701.1:0-2276 GCA_031396905.1 Gemmataceae bacterium | reverse complement strand
TGGTATCTGCAAAGTTGTCGCTTTCATCTCCAGAATCTCCAGCGGCACGGCCGGAGCATCGATTCGTGGAAGCGCCGGCGCGACGACATTGCAGAACAGGAGCCGCGTGAGACCGAATACGGGGATGACCCCTCCGGGGTGCCGCGACTTGGGACGCAGTTCCGGGGGTGTCACCCGCTGGGGCGGGTTCACCCCCGGCTAATGGCTGCCATCCCTCCGGGATGAATTCGCCGGCGGTCAACATCCGGTGGTGTCGCTTCGCTCAACCACCGGCTAACGGCTGTCATCCCTCCGGGATGAATTCGCCGGCCACGCGAGTTGATTGGGCTGGAATTGGCATTCACGGGTTGATTGTTCTCCTCATACAACATCGTGATGCCATTACTTGCTGATGCCACGCCGATGTCGGGGTTGGATTTGGGCATCGTCGTGGCCTACATTGTGGGCACGACGCTGCTGGGCGCGTGGTTCTCGCGCAATCAAAAGAACGTCACTACTTATTTCGTCGGCGATCGCAATGTTTCGTGGTGGCTGGTGCTGATTTCCATCGTGGCTACGGAAACGAGCACGGTCACGTTCTTGAGTATCCCCGGCAAGGGGTTTGATCCTGGTGACGCAATCCGCCCCGCAGGCGACTTCACGTTTCTGCAGCTTGCGATCGGGTACATTATTGGCCGGATGGTGGTCGCCTGGGTGTTGTTGCCACAGTATCTCCGCGGTGAGTTGTTTTCCGCGTACCAACTGCTCAAGGAACGATTCGACGTTCGAGTTCAACGCACGGCGTCGGCTTTGTTTCTCATTACGCGCACCGTCGCCGACGGATTGCGGCTTTGGCTCACCGGGTTATTGCTGCAACAATTCACGGGCTGGCATATCGCGACTTCGATCCTCGTGCTGGGCGGCGTCACCATTGTCTACACGTACCTCGGTGGAATGGAAGCTGTCATCTGGACCGACCTTGCCCAATTCATCATTTACATTTCGGGAGCCATCGTCGCCGCTGTCTTCATTATTTATTTGTTGCCGGGCGGGTGGAATGAATTCGTTCAGGTCAACAGCGACGCCGGGCGGTTTCGCGTGTTTGATCTGGACTTTTCCAGACTCAAATCGCAGACGCTGTGGGCGGGCGTAATTGGCGGCGCTTTCGTCACCATGGCTAGTCACGGTGCCGATCAAAACATGGTTCAGCGATACCTGTGTGCTCGCTCACTCGGGCAGGCACGCACCGCCCTGGTCCTCTCCGGGTTCCTGGTTGCTGTGCAGTTCACGCTGTTCCTTGGCATTGGTCTTGGACTCTCCGCACTTGTGAACGCCGGCGCGATGACGCTTGGGGCCAACACGCACAATGATGCCGTCTTCGGTACGTTTATCGTGCGTTATTTGCCGACCGGCGTGGTTGGTCTGGTGGTCGCCGCGGTATTGGCTTCAGCGATGGCGTCGTTTTCATCTTCGTTGAACAGCGCGGCCAATGCCGTGGTCACGGACTTTTATCGCCCGTTGCGGCCGCACCAATCAGAAACCACTTACATGCGGATCGCCAAGGCCATGACCAGTGTCGTCGGCATTGGCAAAGTCGGTGTTGCACTACTTTGCATTCCATTGATGATGAGCGGCAGCTCGGCAACGTATGCCGGCTATCGCAGCGTCGTGGATCATGTGCTGGCGGTGGCTTCCGTCACGTTGGGGCTTATTCTTGGACTCTTTGGCCTGGGCAGCCTTCGGCTCAGAGTGTCGAGCGGCTCAGCCTTAATCGGACTGGTCGTTGGCTTTTTCGCGGCGGGTGGACTATGGCTTGCGGCTGCCCTTGGTGTGCCGGTCGTTGCATGGCCCTGGCTCGCTCCCATCGGTACGCTGACGACTATCGGCATCGCCATCGTCGCGGACAAGTTCGGAATCGGACATGGATCACCTCACCACCGAAGCGCGTAACCCGGCGTCGGCCCGGCTCGACGAGATGTCGCCGCTGGAAATCGCGCGGTTGATGAATGCCGAGGATCACAAGGCGGTCGTTGCCGTCGCCATGCAATGCGAGGCCATCGCGATCGGCATCGACGTCATTGCCGACCGGCTTTCAAAAGGTGGCCGCCTCATATATATAGGGGCCGGCACCAGCGGCAGGCTTGGCGTGCTCGACGCCACGGAATGCCCGCCGACATTTAATACGCCGCCGGAGATGGTTGTCGGACTGATTGCCGGCGGCGCAGCCGCGCTGACCCGCGCCGTTGAAGGCGCTGAGGATCATCCGGAAGAGGGCGAGAAAGACCTGCGAGTAGTGA
>JANNLP010000698.1:0-7909 GCA_031396905.1 Gemmataceae bacterium | reverse complement strand
GCAAAGCTCGTCCTGAACGGCAATGTAAGTGTCGCGGGCTTGTTTGGCGCGACTGCCAAGATTGGGACTAATGCGGGGGTCGCGAACACAGGTTTGGTCGATCTCTCCGCCGGTGTGCGTGCAGTCAACGTGGCCAACGGTGCCGCGGCCATCGATTTGGCTGTCTCGGTCCCAATCGTCAATGGCGGACTGACGAAGAGTGGCGCAGGAACGATGTCCCTCTCCGCAGCGAGTACTTACGCCGGCGGCACGACTATCAGCGGTGGCACGCTAATAGCCAGCAACACGACGGGCAGCGCGACTGGGACCAACTCTCTAATCGTGGCCCTTGGCGGCACCTTGGCCGGCGGCGGCACGACGGTTGGCGCTTCCGGCATCGTGTCTGGATTGGTCACCGTTCAATCCGGCGGCCGCATTGCCCCGGGCAGCGTAAGTTCCAGTGGCATCCTGAACCTGGCCGGCGGGGTCACATTCAACCCGGGATCGATTTACGATGTGAATCTCAACTCCACCACGCTCGGCAGCGGGTACGACCAACTCCGCGTGACCGGTACCGCAACACTGGCAGGCAACCTGAATGTCACCCTGGGTATGGGGTTTACGCCACTCTCTTCGGATTCATTCACGATCCTCTCTGCCACGAACATCTCGGGTACGTTTGCCAACCCGTACATGGATTTAACAATGATTGCCGGTCTCGGTATTTTCAAAATACACTACAGTGCGACAACCGTGGTGTTGACCAGGCACAAGGGGTTTATCCCTGTCACCCCCGTGCCCGAACCGACCACCATCCTGACGTTCGCCGCTGGCGCCGCGTTGACCGTGCGCATTTTTCGTCGCCGCCGCAAAGGTGCGACAACTGCCAACTTGTCCGAGTAGTTTGAAGCATAAATTTCGAAGACGTGGCGCACAGAACCGGCGTGCGGCTCTTTGGTTGGTATCATGAAAGACCAAGGAGCAACCGGCCGTGCCTTCGTACATCGACCCCCACATTCACATGATTTCTCGTGTCACCGATGACTACGAGCGCATGGCCATGGCCGGGTGCAAGGCAGTCAGCGAGCCAGCATTTTGGGCTGGATTTGATCGCGGCAGTGCGGCAGGGTTTCACGACTACTTTCGCCATCTCACAGACGTGGAGCCGAAGCGGGCGGCCCTGTTTCACATCAAGCATTACTCGTGGCTGTGCATTAACGCCAAGGAAGCGGAGAACGTGAAGCTGAGCCGTGAGGTGATTGCGCTGATACCGGAGTTTCTCAATCGGCCCAATGTACTGGGCATCGGCGAGATTGGCTTGAACAAGAACACACCCAACGAAGCCACGGTGTTTCAGGAGCACGTCGATCTGGCGATGAAGTACGACGAGTTGATCCTCATTCACACGCCGCATTTGGAGGACAAACTCAAGGGCACGCGGATGATCGTGGACATGCTGCGGAACGACAAGCGGGTCAAGCCGGAGCGCGTGTGCATCGATCACGTGGAAGAACACACGGTGCGTTTCGCGAAAGAAAACGGCTTCTGGTGCGGCATGACACTGTACCCCACGACGAAATGTACACCGCAGCGGGCCTGCGATATTCTCGAACGCTACGGCACCGACCGCATCCTCGCCAACTCCGCCGGCGATTGGGGTAAGAGCGACCCGCTGGCGGTGCCAGCGCTGGTGCAGGAAATGCGTCGACGAGGCCATGCAGAAGCCGAGATCACGAAAGTCGTGTACGACAACCCGCTGGCGTTCTTCCGGCAATCGCGCCGCTGGAAGGAGGACTGACCACGAATCACACGAAATACACGAAAGAAAACTGCAGTTCTGTTTTTTTTAGTGTATTTCGTGTCTTTCGTGGTTCCTGATGCTTTTTCTCGCGCTCGAATCCAGTTGCGATGAAACCGCTGCCGCCGTCTTTACTGATGAGCCGCGCGTGCTGTCGAATGTTGTCGCATCGCAAACGGCTTTGCACTCTCGCTTCGGTGGTGTGGTGCCGGAAGTCGCGGCTCGCGCGCACTTGCGGCAAATACTCCCAGTCGTCGATGAAGCTCTGCGCCGAGCCAATGTCGGCATTCGCGACATCGGCTGCATCGCCGTGCATAACACGCCGGGACTAGTCGGCGCGTTACTCGTGGGGGTCAGTGCGGCCAAGGGCTTTGCACTAGCGCTCGGCGTGCCTCTCATCGGTGTCAATCATGTCCATGCCCATATCTATGCCGGGCGACTAGCTGCGGGTCGTGACATCTTCCCGTGTGTCGGCTTGGTCGTCTCCTGTGGACATACCGCACTATTTGATTGTCCCGACGCGGTCACGTATCAACTTCTCGGCACGACACGCGATGATGCGGCTGGCGAAGCGTTCGACAAAGTAGCCAGCATTCTCGGGCTTGGTTTTCCCGGCGGACCTGCCGTGGATCGCATCGCCGCGACGGGTAATCCCAAGGCGATTCGCTTCCCGCGCTCATACCTTGAGGCAGACACTTTCGATTTCAGCTTCAGCGGCTTGAAGACTTCGGTGCTTTACAACGTGCAAGGTCAGGATCGAAACAATCCACAACCACTGCCGACTGGTCAGCAACTTGCCGATGTGGCAGCCAGCTTTCAAGAGGCCGTCGTCGAAGTCCTGGTCAAACGCTGTGAACAAGCGCTGACAAAAACCAAGCGACCTCGATTGGCCGTCGGCGGCGGGGTGTCGGCCAATCGCCGCTTGCGTGAGGCTCTCACCGACATGTGCAAACGCCGCGGCGTCGAGCTGTTCATCCCGCCACTGGAATACTGCACTGATAACGCCGCCATGGCAGCGCTTGCCGTGGAGCTATTTCGACGCGGCCAATTCGCGGATGATGACCTCGACGCGGTTCCGTACCTCACTTGACCAGACCACCCAGCCAAGCTATTGTCGCAGCCGCTCAAGGAGTGGCTGATGCGCCGTCGTCGACAGTTTTTGGCTTTGCTCGCAGCGACGAGTTGTCTGCTCGTGATTGTCGGAGTCGGCGTGTATGTTGCCGCCCGGCATGAACCGGCATTTTATCGTCGCGGCGAGATCGCCAGCGCCGCCGAGCGCCGGCAACTTGCCGAAGATTTTCTCCGCTGTTCGTCTGACGTCTACAACCTCATGGCCAACGGCAAACCGTGGGCGCTCAACATCTCACAGAATCAACTCAACGGTTATTTGCAGGATGAGATCTCTGCCAGCGGCGGACTGTTCAGCTACCCGGAAAACGTGACCGACCCGCGCATCGAATTTGATGCCGACCGCATCCGCATCGGCTTCCGCTACGGCGTCGGCACCTGGACCGCCGTCGTGAGCGTGGACCTGCGGACGTGGCTCGTTGCCAAGGAAGCGAATACCATCGCGCTGGAACTCTGCGGCCTATCGGTCGGCGGTTTGCCGTTCGGCTCGCACGCCCTGATGGAATACGTCACCGATGCGGCTCGCGAATGGAATGCCGACGTGACGTGGTACCGCAACGGCTCCAATCCCATCGCCCTGATTCGGCTCCAAGCCAATCAGAATCGGCCAACTCTGCAAATGCGCCGCTTCGAGATTACTGACGGACAAGTCCACATTCACGGCAAACCCACCGTTGATACACCACCGAGCACAGACGTGGTCGGCGGTTAGCATTTGCATCATTTCTCACACACCTTCGCGAACACGGGTCGCGGTGCGGCCGTCGTTGTAAATTAGACCCATCCAGGAGACCGCGCATGTCCGCTGCCGAGGCTTTGCCGAAACACTATGACCCGAAAGCGGCGCAAGAGCGCTTCCTGCAGCGTTGGGACGAACAGGGCATCGGCCACAGCGTCCCGGATTCGACCAAGAAGCCATTCACCATTGTGATTCCGCCGCCGAACGTGACGGGTGCGTTGCATATGGGCCATGCACTGAACGACACGTTGCAGGATGTGTTGATCCGCTGGCGACGCATGCAGGGTCGCAATGCCTTGTACATCCCTGGCACGGACCATGCCGGTATCGGGACGCAGGCCGTGGTCGAGAAGTTGATTTACTCACAGGAGAAATTGACCCGCCACGACCTTGGCCGCGAGAAACTCGTCAAGCGCATCTGGCAATGGAAGGATAAATATGAAGCTCGCATCCTCGGGCAGTTACGCCAACTCGGCTGCTCCTGCGATTGGCAACGGACTGCCTTCACGATGGACGAACCACGTTCCAAAGGCGTGCGCGAGACGTTCTTCAAGATGTTCCGCGATGGTTACATCTATCGCGGCAAACGGCTCGTGAACTGGGACACGCAACTGCAAACCAGCGTGGCCGACGACGAAACGTATGTGGAAGACATCAAAGGCGGCTTCTGGACGTTCAAATACCCAGTTTTAGGCGAGCCGGGAGCGTCAGCGACCGGAGAATTCATCCGCTTCTCCACCACGCGCCCTGAAACCATGCTCGGCGACACAGCCGTGTGCGTGCACCCAGGCGACGAACGCTACAAGCACCTCATCGGCAAAAAAGTGCATTGCCCGCTGGTGAACCGCGACATTCCCATCATTGCCGATGGTCAACTTGCTGACCCGACGCTCGGCACCGGCTGCGTGAAAGTGACGCCGGCCCACGATCCAAATGACTATGCTTGCTGGCAACGCAATCAACTCATCGGCATGATCAACATTCTGAACCAGGATGGCACGATCAACGAGAATGGCGGCGAGTTTCAGGGAATGGACCGCTACAAAGCCCGCGAAGCCGTGGCCGCCAAGATGGAAGAGATGGGCCTGTTCGAAGGCAAAGAGGATCGAGTGATCCCGCTGAAGTACAGCGACCGCTCGAAGTCCCCCATCGAGCCATACCTCAGCGATCAGTGGTTCGTGAAGATGAGCGATCGCGACGATGGCAAAGCTGGCTTCGCGCAAATGGCAATGGATGCCGTGACGAGCGGCAAGGTGCGCATTGCCCCGGAACGATACGCCAAGTCATACCTCGACTGGCTCAGCGAAAAGCGCGACTGGTGCATCAGCCGGCAGTTATATTGGGGACACCGCATACCGGTGTGGAATTACACATTTCGTGATCGTGACACGCTGGATGATTTCATCGAAACGTCGTTCGATCAGTTTGCAAGAAACCAACGAGTTGCGTTTCATCAAGAAAACGAGACGAACACTTTGTATGTGTGTCTGTTGCCAAGCGCAGCAATAGAAGCCGTTCTTGAACAATGGGGCTTCGTCCAGGACCCCGACGTTCTCGACACCTGGTTCAGTTCGATGCTCTGGCCGCACTCGACGCTGGGGTGGCCTGAGCAGACGCCGGAGTTGAAGTATTACTACCCGACCGATGTGTTGATTACCTCGCGCGACATCATCGCGCTGTGGGTTGCGCGCATGGTGATCGCGTCGCTGTACAATCTCGGCGAAGTGCCTTTCCACGATGTGTTTATCCATCCGAAGATTCTCGATGGCTTCGGTGAAGGCATGTCGAAATCGAAAGGCAACGGCGTTGATCCGTTGGACATTATTGACCGCTATGGGGCCGATGCGTTGCGCTTTGGCATGGTTCACCTCACGACGGAGACACAGGACTCGCGGCTGCCAGTGGCCAATGTGTGCCCGCACTGCGATACGCTGGTGCCGGTGAAGCAAGAACACATGTATATGCGGACGAAGAAGTTGGCGTGCCCGAGCTGCAAGAAGGCCTTCCGCCCCGGCGGCCCGTGGCCAAGCGACGATCCGGATTTGCCAACGGCCAAACAGGCGTCCGAGAAGTTCGAGTTGGGCCGCAACTTTGCCAACAAACTGTGGAATGCCTCACGCTTCCTGTTGATGAACCTGGACGGTTACACGCCCGGCCTTGTGGACATGGCCACGCTGCCCGTGGAAGATCGCTGGATTCTCAGCCGGCTGGCGACAACCACCAACGCCATCACCGAGCAACTGGAAGGTTTCCGCTTCAGCGAGGCGGCTCGCACCATCTACGACTTTACCTGGACCGAGTTCTGCGACTGGTACGTGGAGATGTCCAAGAATCGCTTGAAAGATGATGCCGCCCGGCCAACCGCTCAGCGCGTGCTAGTGGGCGTGCTGGATAGCATCATTCGCCTGGTGCAGCCGATCATGCCGTTCCTGGCCGAGTCGGTATGGGAAGCGCTAGCCGAAGCCGCGCCCGAACGCGGCTTGCCGAAACCTCTGAAAGTTGGACCCAGCGCGGTGACCGCATCATGGCCAACTTGGCCAACTGATTGGATTAATGCCGACATCGAAGCACGCTTCGCGCGGATGCAGGAATTGGTGCGATTTGTGCGTGAGGTGCGTAATCGGTATCAAGTTGAACCGAAAACGCCGCTGCAACTCAGCGTGAAATGTGCCAAGCCGGTGGCCGATGACCTGCACGCGCTGGAACCATTCGTGAAACAACTCGGCGGTGTCGGTGTCTGCACCTTCGGCCCCGACGCTCCGAAGCCCGCACAAAAAGCGTCCCACGTGTACGCCGACTTTGAAGCCTTCGTATCACTGGAAGGCTTGATCGATCCGGTTGCCGAAGTGGCACGATTGGAGAAACAAATCGCCGAGAAGACGAAGTTCCTCGAAGCGACCAAGGCGAAACTCGCCAACGAAGGCTTCGTCGCCCGCGCCCCCGCCGAAGTCGTGCAACAACAGCGCGAATCGGTGACGGAGTTGGAGGGACAAATCGCTGCGATGAAGACCAACCTCGCTGAATTGCGATAGGCGAGCGTCGAAGCGTAAGCTTGACGTGGTTTCGGATGTCCAACTAATCCACGTCGGGCTTACGCCTCGACGCTCGCCTGTCGAACGATACACTCACGTCGGCGGGTCATTTTTTGCTTCGGTCGCACGGAGGGTTGCGGTCATGCGCCACCACAAGTTGTTTGCGTTCACGATCCTGGCAGTTTCGTTTCTGATGTTGCCGGCGTTCGCGGGTGACATCGACATGATCCCACCGCAATTTTCCAAGGAACAGCGCGACAATCTTGCACGCTTCCTTGAGAAACATCAAAAGGCTGATCGCTACGTACCCAAAGATGCCAAGATCGTGGATGCTCCGCCGACCGGCATCCCCGGCAACGTCGAGCCGAAAGCAGGGACAACCATCAAGCAATACACGGTGCAGATCGTGTCGCATCGGCCGGTGCCTGGGCAGGAAGAAGTGAAGCGAGCCGACGTGTTCTACTACCGGCCCAATCCCGAAAAGGGCAAACAGGGAATCACGATCAAACACACGGTGGATATCACGACCGGCGACCAAGTCGGCCCGACCGAAGTACTGGTCAAGCATCACTCGCCGATGTCGCGCGAGGAGTTGGATGAGGCCGTCGCGCTGGCCAAAGACAAATCGCCAGACGTAAAAGCACTTTACAAGGATCGTGAACCGACAGCGGTGCGCTGGGAGTATCTGCAACTCAAGATCAATAAGAAACACGGCGACCACGAGCCGGGCGACCGCGTCGTACGGTTGATGTATCAGGTATCACCCATCGAAGGGCAAGACACGCCGCGGCCATTGAAGATGACCGTTAATGTAACGAAAGGACTTGTGGCGCGGGACGACTGATGAGGCGTGATGAATTCAGAAAACGGTTTGGAGATAGGTAATGCGTTACTTGATTGTCGTTGCGGTGGGCATGGTGGGATTATCCGTTGTTAGTTTTGCGAGCTGGCGTGAAGCACCTGCACGCGCGGAGTCCATCACAAAGCAGCCCGACGATGAACCACAATTGCCTCCGCATACCGTTCGACAGGGCTTTCCGGCCGCCGCGTTTGACGGTTATGATCTCACCAAATGCGACACCGGTTGGGAGATCGAATGGGATCTCACGCATCCGAACAATCGGCCATACAGTCCACCGGGCAGCGTGTTTCGCATCCGCAGCGCCAAGTTCATGTGGAAGGATCGCACGGGCAAGCCACAGTGGATCACTGTGGTGCGCATGCTCGAACTCG
>JANNLP010000563.1:0-2184 GCA_031396905.1 Gemmataceae bacterium | reverse complement strand
GTCCAGGGGTGCAGGTACAGTCGCTAGGCGGCTTGCAGCCGTCGCACATCAAAATGGAATGTGCCAATGCTCAGATTCGGTTCGACCAATTCTGCCTGGCGATACAGTTCGGGCAACGGGCAGTCTTCGCCCGCATCGGCCTGCCAGCGACCTAGTGCATCAACTATGGCGCGGTCGCTTTGGTGATCGGTGACGACGAGCGATTTCGGGCCTCGCATGGTCGGCAATGTCTGCTCAATGGTGGCACGCAGGCCATCGAGACTGCCGAACATGCCGTTAACCGTAGATTTCAAGTCATCAAGTTGTTCCTGGCGCGCTTCCAAAGCCCGGACACAATCTTCGAGCACTTGCCGGGGACTGGTGCGTTCGAGAAGCATGGCAAACCCTGCGTCGTTGATGATCCACAAATCACTGTCGGTGTTGAACAGGCCATTGGTGGTGGCACGTTCCGCCGCTTGCTTGCCACCTGCGGACGCCGGAAACAATCCCGGCTCCGCACGCACGGCGAAGGGTGCCATGCCGCCGCGATCCACGGCGGCTTTGCGCAGCGCTTCGACGATGAGCTTGTCGATTTTGTCGGCCAAGGCTGCGTCCCTGCATGGCGGCGGTCCCCCGACCGCAGGCGGAGGATCACAAGGTAAGCGGTGCGGGGAATTGGGGCAAGCCCGATTCGACTTCCCATGTTCACCAGTGGTACGTAAACTCTCGGTGGATTCGAGGAGACCGCCATGCGTGTGAAAAAGTCACTTGCGATCGTGTTCCTACTTTCAATGCCGGTCTACGCCGCCGACGGCGACGCCAATGCCGCGTTGGACAAGCAGTTGTTTGACGTATTGAAAGAGTTGAACAACCGCGGCGCGGACCTCAACAACGCGAAAGACCCGGTCGGCTGTTACCGCACCTACCAGGGTGGATTGCTAGTGGCCAAGATGATGATGGCCCATCGGCCGGCGGCGCAAAAGGTTATCGACGACGGCTTGCAAGCCGCCGAGCGCAAACCACTGCCGGAGCGGGCATTTGCATTGCACACAACGATCACCGAACTTCGCGCGGTTCTCAAACCGGCGATGACTCCCATCAAGCCGTCGGTGCCGGGAACACCACCGGCGAACGCCGAACAACCGAAGCTAACGGCCGCACCGCTCACGAACCCGCTGCCGGCGTCATTCCCCGGGCCTGCCATGCCCGCGCCGATTTTGACTGCCACGCTATGGGATCGATTGGGTGGTGAAGCGAAAGTGCAAACCGTGGTCGATCAATGGCTGACGCTAAGCCTTGCCGATGCGAAAGTGGATCTCACGAAAGGTGGCACGCAGAAATTGGAAGGCGAGGCGATCGTGAAATGCCGGCAACGGCTCGTCGGCTACGTTAGCACGCTGACCGAAGGCACGGTGCCATATGTCGGAAAGAGCATGACGGATGCCCATGCTGGCATCCCAACTCAAGGCGAAGCGTTCACCGCGTTTGTTGCGCACCTGAAAACAGCGCTGACAAAAAACGGCGCTGCCACCGCCGATGTGGATGCTCTGGTAAAGAAGGTCGAAGAGACGAAGTAGCTAGCTACCTACGCCAGAACTCACCCGAGCGCGGCTCATCCGTTTGTTGCTGTGCAAACTCCTTTATGAGTTCTTTCGCCCTGTCATTTGACTCTACGGGCACCATCACTTGCATTCGTACGTAGGCGTCGCCGCCTTTGATGCCTTTGCCGCGCAAGCGTAGCTTGCGGCCGCTGGAACTACCGGGTGGAACCTTCACGGCGACCTTGGAGCCGTCAGGCAGCGGAACATCGACGGCACCGCCAAGCACGGCTTCGGAAACGGAGATGGGCACGTTGATGATCAGATTGCCATCTTCAATGATGTAATGTTCATGCGGGCCAATTCGGATTCTCAAAAGCAAGTCGCCGCCGCCGGGGGCTTGACCGGCAAGTCGCAGGGCTTTGCCATCTTCCATGCCGGCAGGAATCTTCACGCTAACCGATTGGCCGGCAATGTTCAGGTCGATGTTCCCGCCCTGCACGGCTCGTTCGAACGGTATCGTGATTTCGGATTCTTGGGCCGGAGGTGGTTCCGCGCGCTGTCGTCGTCCGCCACTCGGTGCGCCGCCACCGCCGAAAGGGTTGCCGCCACCGCCGCCGAAAAACTGCTCAAAGAGTCGTTGGGCGTCACCCGGGTCGAAGCCTTG
>JANNLP010000668.1:0-5893 GCA_031396905.1 Gemmataceae bacterium | reverse complement strand
ACTATAGATGGTAACCAGGTGCGGCTGTCCTAAAGGCCGCCGACGGGCTGAGCCGTCTGGCGCAGCCGCAATAACAACCGAACGCCCCGGGTTATATCGGCCCGGGGCGTTCCCATTTGGTGCCGGACAATGCGACTTGGCGCATCGCATTGGTTGCAGATTCAGTTGTCAAAGAACACTTCACTGGCGATCAATCGCCAGCCCCGACCCGCGATGCCCGATCCCCGGCACCCGATTCCCGAAACCCGACTCTGACTCCCTCGCCCCCGATATCCGCCCGCGCGCACTCCCACGCGCTGGAAAGGCGAATGCCGCAGGCACTTGGGGTAATGGTCACGCTCGCTACGACCGCAGCGGCCAACCTTGTTGCCACACTCGAGGTGGGCGCGTGTGGCGCTCTTCTTGTTGAGCCGAACTCAGTTGAGTCAACTCATTTGTCGCTGATGGCGAGGGGGTGGGTGGTGAGTTCGTTTAAGCGACAGATACGCCGGATCGTGTTGTCCCGCGGCATCGCCTTTCAACAGACACCAACTCATCCGGGGACTTCGTTGACTTTGCAGATGGGCAACCAATTCCGGCGCATGGTCATCCAACTACAGAATCAACTCGATCCACGGACCTCTATACTGACGCCAGGGACGGACTGGATCCAAGCCCGCCATTTGCGTCAATTCATCGGCCCCGGAAGCCGACATACACAACTGTACACTATTATTATGGATTGTCCAGCGCAGTAGCAAAAAAAATTCTTACGTGTTGCGACCAAGCCATTCGCCGAATGAAACAAACAATGCAACGAATGCAACGGCATCCTACTGACATTGAAAACACGACGACCGAAGACGACGATGTGTCAGACGAGTGACGAAAGCCGTCAAAGCGACTGAAAGAATTTCCTAAGAAATCTCTCCGTCGCTACTTGCCGATTTCGTTTGGGGTGCTGAAGATCAGAGGGTCTCGCAGTTCCTATAGCCTACCAGCCTCTGCCCATGCCGCGGCAGTTGCCATCTCTGGATTGCTCTGCAACGTATAGCGCTCGCATCAGCGCCGTGCGCCCGTTTTTCAACACCTTAGATTCTCAGATTCATTGCTTATCACGGTTCGAAACGCGATCGTCTGCCCACGATGGGAATGGTTCCCGTCGTGACAGGTCGTCGCTTCGATTGGAGAGTCCCCCATGTTGACCCCCATCTCGCTACGCTCCCGCATCCTCCGCGCGGCCGTCGGCCGCCGCCAAGCGAAAGGAGTCGGCCGCCAATCGCGGCTGGAGGTACATGCGCTCGAGAGTCGAGACGTGCCTTCGACATATGTCGTTGATGACCCTAGCGACGCATCGGGAACTCAGTATGGAACAGGGACAGGGCTGACTGGTGACCTTCGCTACTGCATCAGCCAGGCCAATTCCTACCAAACCGGCCTTGACGTAATCACATTCGACGCCGGCGTGTTCGGTTCCGGAGGCAAGATAACTCTGGGTTTCGGTGAACTTACGATTGACGATCCCGTCACTATCGAAGGCTTGAGCGACGTAACGATCAGCGGAGGCGATCTTTTTCGTGTGTTCAATATCAACATCGGCGAAGAGGAAGTAGTTCTCATATCCGATCTCGTCATCGCCGACGGTTTGACCAGTGGTAACGGCGGTGGCATCCTTCTTCAAGATGGCACTTTGGAACTCACTGACTGCATTGTCGACGATAACGTGGCTGAAGGCGACGGCGGCGGCATTTACGCCGCAAAGGTCGCGCTTTATCTGACGGACTGCGCGATCCGCAATAATCAGGCCGATGGCAACGGTGCTGGGGTCTACTCTGACGTAATTACCTTTGACGTTGAGGATACCACATTTGCCAGCAATGAGGCGGGTGGCGACGGCGGCGGAATAGCGGCGTCTGATGGCGACGTGGTGCTCGACGACTGCGTTATGGAAGGAAACATCGCATCCGGAGATGGCGGCGCGATCTGGGCCACGGGATCGTCCACGCTGTATGCCGAAGACTGCAAGATCGGTTCAGAGTCGCTAATCGCCAATCAAGCCATCGGCAGCGGCGGGGCCATCTATTCTGAAGTCCCCACGACCTTGATATCCAGCAGATTCAACATCAACATTGCCTCCAATGGGGGCAACATTGAAATGGCGACTTCTACGGCCTGGCTGTTCATGGATTCTTGTGAAGTCAACGGGGAGGAAGACCCCGATACAATTGCGAACGAAGGCGGCTGCATCCGTTTCCGAAATGTCAGCACAACGACGACCAGCATCATCCGCGATACGATCTTCCTCGAAGGGTATGTCAAGGCTCGAGGTGGCGCCATCTGCATCATCGGCACCGGCGACGTCTCCCTGGAATCGACCGTTGCGCCCGATTTGGCCAAAAGCATCGATTCCAAATTCGTCATCGGGTCGGGCGGCGCTAAGAACCAGATCAATCCGACGACTGGCAAAGATTATGGCATTGGAGGCGGAATTTACATCGGTGTGCTGGACGACGAAAGTCCGACCGTTTCTATTTCCAAGATTCGAGTAGGCTTTGAACCCGCCGCGTCCGGGCCACCCAGCATTCATGCCAACTACGCCAACTATGGTGGAAACATCGCCATCGAAGGCATTTCGACCGACGTGTCCATAGAAGACAGCGTTTTTGACCACGGCGGCAATCATAGTCAGTCGGGATCAGCCAATATGCCGATGCTCGGCGGCAACATGATCATCCTGAACACTAGCGGTGACATCGTCATCAATAATTGCCAGTTAATCGGAGGAACAGCAACTCAGGGTGTCGGTCAAGGCGGCGGCATGGCTATTCTTAACGCGACCGGCAAGATCACCATCGACACCTGCGTTATCGAGGGTAACACCGCTTCGGACCTTGGCGGCGGGATTTACATCGTCAGCTCATCGTCCGTAACCGTAAACAAGAGCGTCGTCACCGGCAACACTGCGACGAATCTCGGCGGAGGTGTGTTTGTCACCGGCTCTGGGACTGTGACTCTGGCGACGGACACCATTTCCGAAAACACCGCCGCGATGGGCGGCGGCATCTGCATCGGCGATGGCGACAGCACCATCGGTGTCGCCGTCACTGTCCGGGCGTGTTCCGTCGAAGCGAATTTGGCGATTGGCGACAGCTCGTCGACCGTCAGCGGCGGCGGTGGCATTGTCGTCAACAGGGCGGCCAACGTCATCATCAAGAACAGCACCATCAACAGTAACTTGGCGCAGGATGCCAACGACAACTACACCCTCGGCGGCGGCATCTATTTCCCCAACAGCGTCATTCACACCACGACCTACAACATCCGCAACTGCACGATTTGGGCCAACACGGCTGAGCGAGGTGGCGGTGTTTTTGTGAACGGCCTGAAGTCAGGTTCAACCTACCTGCGAGTCTACAACAGTACGGTTGCGACAAATTCCGCGAAGTCTGCCGATGACGATGACGGCGGCGGAATCGGGTTCATCAACTTCGTCTCCGGCGACACTGTCTTCCTGAGCAGCACGATTGTTGCCAAGAACACGGCAACTGGATCCGGCGGAACGCAAGGAATCGATATCGGTGGAAACGATGGCGCAGGAGATAGCATTCACGCGCAGTACAGCATCATTGGCGTGGCCGGCGACAGCGGTTGGTCGCTCACCTCAACGAGCACCGCCAATTGGAATGGCACACTGTCGTCCCCTCAAGACCCCGGTTTTAGCACTGCAGGGCTGGCCAGCAACGGTGGACCGACCAAGACGGTAGCGCTGGCAAACGGCAGCAAGGCCATCAACAATGGGCAAAACGTCTTGAACTTGACCAGCGACCAGCGTGGGGACGATAATGGAACGGTGTATCCGCGCGTCAACAACGCCTACGCCGACATCGGAGCGTTTGAATCGGTCCAGGAGGATAATGGTTGACGATTCACGGACGGCCGTGAAGTAGGATTCGATTGTGTGGCATGCCTATTGGCTTGGCATAAGCATGAAGGGATTTTCCGCGGTAGATAGTCCCGACAAAAAGGTCGGCGCAAACATGCTCATGAGAAGTTATGGGCATGTCACACAGTACGGAACAACAAATGTACCGATAGCCATTGATTGGTCGCCTAGGCATGACCACCCGACTTAGCGAGGTCATCATGAAACATCAGAAACTACAACTGAATCGCCGACGGCAGCAACTGCGATTGATGCCTTTGGAGAACCGCCTCGCGCCATCGGCCAACATGGCGCTGATCAGCCGAACGGACCCGTCTTTGTTTTCTGACACTGCGGGAGGTTACGCAAATCCGGACTTCGGCGCACAAAATGGAGTTGTCGCATCCAGCACGGATGGACGATATACGGTGTTTTCGAGCCAGGCCGCGAATGTAGTCCCAGGACAAATCGACAACAATGGCGGCGGTACGGATGTGTTTGTCTTCGATCGCGCCATGAACGCCACGGAGTTGATCAGCCACATTCCGGGGTCGAGTTCGACGACGAGCAATGGCTCTTGCATTCTTCCAACGATCAGCGGCGACGGCCGATATGTCGCGTTCACGAGTTCGGCCACTGATTTGATCCCCGGAGGGACGATCATCCCGCCAAATGGACATGATAACATCTTCGTATACGACCGGCAAATGGCAAAATGCACGGTGGTGAGTCGACAGTTCGATTTGCCCAACACTGGGGCCAACGTTTATCTTGAGTCCGATAACTTAGTCCTGAAGATTTCCGCCAATGGCCAGACGATCACCTTCAATTCCAAGGCGACGAATCTCGTTCCGGGAATGCCAACACCGCCGACCCTATTGAACCACGCTTACGCATACGAAATTGCGACAGGATCGCTTCATCTGGTGGATCACAAATATGGCGACCCATCGGCCGTAGGCAACGGAGGGGCTACGGTTTACGACGTGTCCGATGATGGCCGATATATTGCCTTCACCAGCAACGCAACCGACTTGACCGGGCAGCCCGTCGGTTCCAAAAGTTCCGTTTATCGATACGACCTTGTCACTGGCCAGAATCTCCAGGTGACCACGTCGGCTGTCGCAGGGCAAACCGGTCCTAGTCAAAGTTGCGGTGAGCCACAAATCAGCGGCGACGGAGATGCAATTGTCTTTTATACGTCGGCCACCAACATGATTTCCGGATACTCCGGAATGGGCGCCCAGTACTATAAGTTTGTCATATCGACGGGCCAGAGGACCTTGATTACTCATGCGGCGACTTCACCGACCACCGGAGCCAACAAATCCAGTGATTCCCCAATCGTGTCGGTCGATGGGCGATACGTTGCGTTTGCGTCTTTGGCCACGGACCTTGTAAGCGGCTTTATTGACAACAACGGTGCGAAATACAATGTCTTCCTGGCCGATACTCTGACTGGCGATACGTCACTGGTTAGCCATAGTTTGTCGTCATCAACGAAAAGCGCAAATGACGAAGCTGGCTATTTTGCAATGAGCGCCGACGGCCAGCGAATTGTGTTTTGTAACGTAGGCAACGATTTGGTGGCGGGGTATTCACCGCAGGGGCTAAACTGGCTCGGAGGCAATTCTTATTTGTACGAGACACCGACGGGCGCCATTTCGCTCGTAAGCGGAAAGTACGGTTCGCCCACGGTCGGCAACAATCATTACAGCGGATATCAGGTCATCAGCGCCGATGGCAGCACCATCATCATGACCACCAAGGCCAACGACATCATGTCCGGCCTGCTGGACCTCAACAACGCCGACGATGTGTATGTCCGCGATGTGGCCACGGGTGTGACCATCTGCGCCACGCGCGGCAGTCCGTCATTCTCGCCTGGTGGTGATAGTGGGTCTTATGGGACGAACACGACTTACCCGGCCCAGGTCAGCGCGGATGGGCGGTACACGACCTATGTCAGCGTCGCGGGCAACATCGTGGCCG
>JANNLP010000659.1:0-13528 GCA_031396905.1 Gemmataceae bacterium | reverse complement strand
CACATCGTTATCGCCAGGGTTTTTCGATCGAGCCATTTGTATTCGTGTTGCTAATAATGCATTTACTGGCGAGTGGTGCGTTTTACACGAGCCTTGGTCTGATGCTGGCAACACGCGTCAGGAGCTTTTCGCGGGCCATCGGTGTTGCCGTCTCCATCTATGTTGCGATGGCGATTGCCTGGCCGATTCTCATTGAAATGTTCATTGTTGGTGAGAATACCGTTGCAATTCTGATGCTGCCGGCGAGCACGCCGGTAGGTTGCGCGGCTGCGATGAATGTGCTCGCGACTGGATCAACGAATGACAATGACATGTTGCTGATCGTGGGCGTCGCCATTTGGACACTGATTTACGCTGTTGCAGCCGGAGTGTTGTATTTCATCACGCTGCGCAATTTCAACCGCTGCATGGGCCGCATCAGCGAACGGCCTGTTCGCGCGAAACGTAAACCGACACAGCGGCGGCGCGGGCTAGGCGTCGAGTCAGTGGAGCCGCGCGGGATGCCGTAGCGAACTACCGCAGGCACGAATTGATCCCTGTCCCTAGAATGGCCTTCCGACTCTCGACTTTCAGGAACGATTGCTTATGCCGGATCGACGCCGCTGGTTTCAGACGACCGCCATCGTCTATCCAAACAGTCGGCCGCATATCGGCACGGCTTTTGAGAAACTCGGTGCCGATGTGCAGGGTCGGTATCGGCGCATGGAGGGCTACGAGGTCTTCTTCCTGATGGGCAACGACGAGAACACCGTCAAAGTGTCCAAACGGGCCGCGGAACTAGGTCTTGAAGTGCAGGCATACTGTGACGATATGGCGAAACAGTTCCGTCAGGTGTGGGACGCTCTGGATATTCAATACGACACATTCGTGCAAACCAGCGAACCGCGCCATCACCGCTGCGCTCAGAAATTTATTCAACAGGTGTACGACAACGGCTACATCCGCAAAGATGCCTATGAAGGCTGGTATTGCGACGGGTGCGAAGCCTTCAAGTCCGAGCGCGAACTCGCCGGCGGCAAGTGTCCCCTGCATGCCAACCTGGAACCGGTACGCCGCAGCGAGCCATGCTACTTTTTTGAGCTATCGAAGTTTCAGGATTGGCTGCTGGAGTACTACGACGAGAACCCGGAGTTCATTCAGCCGGAAAGCCGCCGCAATGAAATCATCCAGCTCATCAAGACCGAAGGACTGCAAGACGTCAATATCACGCGCCGCGGTGAGGATTGGGGCATCCGGCTGCCATTCGACCCGGAGTTTACCATTTACGTATGGTTCGACGCCCTGCTCACGTACATCACCGGCATCGGCTACGGCGCAGACGAGGCGGAGTTTGCCAAGTGGTGGCCGTGCGATATGCACTTCATCGGCAAAGACATCACGCGGTTTCACTGCGCCCTGTGGCCGGCCATGCTGAAGGCAGCCGGCATCGCACCGCCCCGTCGCGTGTTCGGCCACGGCTTCGTGTACAAGAAAAACGAAGAGACCGGGGTACTTGAACGCTTCAGCAAATCGCTCGGCAACGTCGTTGAGCCAATGGAGATTGTGACTAAATTCTCATCCGAGGCATTTCGTTATTACTTTCTGCGCGAATGTCCGTTCCCTTCTGACGGCGAGTTTGGATGGGCACGTTTTGCCGAGGTCTTCAATGCCGACCTGGCGAACAATCTGGGCAATCTGTACAGTCGCGTCGTGACGCTTGTCACCAAGAACTACGACGGCGTGTTGGATGGTACTGCGGGTCAAAAACCGCGCGCGATTGAAGGCTGCACTTTACCGACGACCGTGGACTCTGTCCGTGCTCACATCGAAGCGTGCCGCTACAACCAGGCGCTGGAGGCGATTTGGCGACAAGTGTTGGATCCGGCAAACCAATACGCCGACAAGCAAGCCCCGTGGAAACTCGTAAAAACGGACAAGGACGCCGCCAAGGCTGTGTTGTTCGACCTACTGGAACCGCTGCGAGCCACCTGCATCCTGCTCAAGCCGTTCTTGCCCCGTTCCGCCGAGACAATCTACACAAGCTTCAACTTTGCCACGCCGTGGGCCGACGTGTCCTTCGCCGATGCGGCAGAGGCACAACCATTGAATGAGGATTTGCGCGTGCTGGCGCAATTGGACGCCGGCAAGGTCAAACCGCTGTTTCCGCGCATCGGATAATTCGAACAGGAGAATCAACAATGCCCGAACCCTACGTCGCCATGCAGACAGTCATGATGCCGCGTGACGCCAATCCGCAAGGCACAATCTTCGGCGGCGTTATCCTGTCGCTCATCGACATGGGTGGGCACACGGGTGCTAAACGACTGGTCGTTCAAGCCGGCGGCGCGCCGCCGGTCCTGGTCACAGTCGCCATCAATCGCGTGGAGTTCAAACAACCTGTGTTTGTCGGTGATGTGGTGCGGTGCCTGGTCAGCCTGGTAAAGTTGGGTACGACTTCAATTACTGTTAAGGCGACTATTGAAGCCGAGCGCGGATTGGAGACCACCATTGTCACCGAAGCCGAAGTCGTCTTCGTCGGCATCGACAACACAACTCCACAACGCAAACCTAAAGCGCTATTGGCGTAACCTCATCCGATTCGTGCTTACGCCTTCTTCGTCGAATCACTCCAATGGCGGCGGCCCCGACGGCGCAAACGGCTAGCACTGTCGCCGGCTCAGGCACGGGTGTGATGGTCAACACCAGGTTGTTTCCGACGATGGCGGCCGAGTAGAGATAGCCGGTTACATTGATTCCGCCGTTAGGCGAGAAACCAGCGGCGTTGAAAGTATAGGTCGTACCATTTGCCGCGATGCCCGCACCAATCGTGCTGTTGTTGAACGTAGCAATCGTGTAGCTGGCGGGAACACCGAGATTATACGGCACTGATGTTCCGCCCGTTCCGACAAGCGTGAAGTTAAGCGTTGAGCCAAGTGTTAACACCGAACTGGCACCACCATTGAAAAAGTAATCGTGCGTGACGCCGTTGATTGGTGACGAGCCGGTGTTGGCATGGTTCAATTCGACTTCCCAATTGGCACCGCCGAGAAGTCTGGCCGCCAGGTTCGAGTTGTTGGTCGACGTCAGCGTGCCAACGGATCCGCCGGGAGCTAGAGTGGCACCGGAGTTCACGGTGATCGGCCCACTGATGCGGCCAAAACCGGCAAGTGTAGCCCCGGCAAGCACATTTACATTGCCGCTCGAAGTTCCGGAACCGGGGCCGGTGTTGTTGATGAACAGTCGGCCGCCGGCCACGATTGTATTGCCGGTGTATGTGTTGTCTTGCGTCAGTGTCAGAAAGCCGGAGCCGAACTTGGTGAGGCTGCTGCCAGCCGCCGACGTGACGACGCCATTGAACGTCGCTGATGCGTTGTTGGCGACGACGACTGCACGCGGTGCGGATCCAAGATTCATGCCGCCTCCGAGCGTCAAATGGTTGACGCCGTCGATGGCAAAGTCGCCGCCGACTGCTATCGCGTTGTTGACCGTTTGAGGGGCGGTGACGGCTCGCAGCGTGCCGCCGTTGACGGAAAACGTTCCCGTCCCGACCGGACCGATGGCACCCGACGAACTGCTGCTAAATCCAAGCACGCCCTCGGTGAGAGTTAACCCTTGTGTGAACGTGTTGGCCCCGCCCAATACAAGCGTGCCGCCGCCGATTTTGTTGATCCCGGCAGTGCCGTTCGATGTGAAAATCGTGTTGTTGAGCGTAACAACCGCTGACCCCGTGGTATCCACGTTGAAAATTCGGATGAGGTCGTTGGTCGCCGTTGTGTTCAGGTTAAACGTGCCGTTGATAGTGAGACTGTTGGTACCGACGAAGCCCACACCGATATTCGCGTTGGAACTTTCCACAGTGAAGTTGTTTGCCAAAGTGCGATTTCCAAGATCGGCGCGGAGCGCCATCGTATTGTTGAACGTGGCCGCAAATCGGCCTGGGCCGGTGCCCAACGCGGTATCGCTGCCGATCCCCAAAGCGGCATGGGCAGTGGAGTCGACTTCAATCAGCGTGCCACCCGAATAGGTGTTGTTGCCCCACAAAGAAATCTGCCCGCCGTATAACTGCAACGAGCCGGCTGCGGTACCATCGCGGATAGTGCCCGTGAGCGTGTAACCGCCGCCGCCGATTGAGAAAACGCCAAGTGCAAGTCGTAACTGTCGGTTCAACGTGATGTTGCTGGCAATCGTGGTCACGGTGTTATTGAGGCCAGTGATCGCCGCGAAGCCCGCACTTCCGCTGCGAACGAAGATGTCGCGTTCGAAGCGATTGACATTCAAACCAAGCGAAAGGTTGGCGTTGTTGAAGCCGGACGTTGCCCCGAGTAGGATCGGAGTAGTGCCGATACCCAATGGGCCGGGATTCACGAGGTTGCCGGGGATCACGTTCGCATCGATGATCAATCCTTGGGCCGCACTGGTACCGCTGCCGGCGGCAATGATTACGTCGCCGCTAAAGCCTGGACTATTGCCGTTAAGCGTTTGCCCCGGATTGCCACGGTGAATCAGCGTGCCCGTCCCAATGAGACTGCCGCCAAACGCTGCCGTCGCACCGCCAGTACCGATGGCACCGCTACCGATATTGACAGTTCCGAATCCGGCCAATGAGAAATTGCCAAGGGGTGCCGCCACCGTGCCGAGGTTATTGGTATCGAGCGTGGCACCCGGCATGATCGTGACGACTTGCCCGCTCGTGTATGCAGCGGTAGTGAGGAACGCCAGCGTTCCCTGGGATACCTGATACCCGCCTCCGGTCACGCTTGCCGATGACAGATTCAGCGTACCTGGGCCGAACTTGTTGAGACCATTTGCGGTTGTCACACGCACCGGGTTGGCCGCGCTGCCGATGCTCAAGACATTGTTAACTGACATTCGGGCTGACTGCGTACCAAAAGCAATATCAGGAACAGTCACGCTGGTGGTGCCAATCGAGTCGGACCCTAACGAGAGCAACAGGCCAGCCTGAGTGGCGCTGCCAAGAGTCATCGTGTTGGAACCGAGGTTGATGGCACCGTTATTGATTTTCAGCGCGTTGCCATTGCTGGGCGCGGTGAGCGCCAGGGCACCGCTGTGTGAATAAGTCGTCGCTGCGGTGCTGCCATTGGCGGGCAGCGGAACATAAGCCGTGAACGGCACCACGCTATTGTTGACCACGCTGGCAAATTCCAGCGGAGCAGCCGTCGCGGAGTTGGCGTAAAACGCTTGAGGCAACAACCCGTTCATCAACGTCGGTGCCGTGACAAAAGCCACAGCCGTGCGATCACCGGAAGCGCCGCCCAGGTTGTTGCCACGGAAAA
This sequence comes from Gemmataceae bacterium, assembly GCA_031396905.1. Lineage (GTDB taxonomy): Bacteria > Planctomycetota > Planctomycetia > Gemmatales > Gemmataceae > JAIBBI01. The sequence goes on along the minus strand of JANNLP010000659.1, from coordinate 8,255 downwards.
ACATGATCCCACTGACGGCGCTTGTGTTGTAGCCGGTCGCAACCAGTGCGGTAATGTTGCCACCAGCCGCGATAGGCTGCATCACAGTAATCGTGTTGCCAAGCGACAGATTAGTCAGGCCCTGAGTATTCGATGCTCCAATGTGTTCGAACACATCCTGGTTGGGATTACCCGTCAGCTTGAGTTCACCACCGGCGAGAAATATTTGCTTGCTAGCCAGCCGGTTTTGATTGACGCCTCCGGGGACCGGTATGGTAACGGCAGATGGCGGAATCTTAAATATATCAATCTCGCCATGAGCGAACGGGTTTGCGATGCCGTTGACATTATCGAGATGGAGCGTCGTGCCAATGTTCAGTGTGTAAGCGGTTCCTTGCGATAAAGCGCCATTGACGCCAAGTAGCGTCACCTTTCCACCGTGTTGCGCGAACGGAGCGCCTGGCCGGCGGACGGCCGTCGCATCGCCGATGCTGATAGTACCGTTGATGGAGTTGTTTGCCGTCAGCAGCAAATGGCCCAAACCAGCCTTTGTGAACAACACACCGCTTTGGCTGCTGCCGATCGCACCATTGATCGCGAAGTCGTTGTCGGCAGTGAAAATCGTGTTGGCAGTGAGGACACCGGTCACCAGGAAATTACGGCTCGTGGCAAAGCTGCTCCCCGGCTGGAAGGTGGCCTGATTTCCAATGATGATGCCGGTGGATGCCGCTCCAATGGCGGCATCGTCAGCGGCGATCAACGTCCCGTTATTGACGACCAAGTCGCCGGTAAAGCTGTTGTTGCCGCTCAAATTAAGAACGCCGCTTCCGGATTTGAAAAAGCGGCCATTGCCGGCGATGTCACCCGACCAATTGAGAGTGGTACCTTGAATTGTGACAGCTACTCCACCACCACCGGCACTGCCGATCATCAGCGGGCGATTGATCGTCTGCGACGAAGCAATTGGCGCGCGATACTGATTGCCGGGCTGGAAAGTTAGGAAGCCAAGACCTTGCCCGACGTTCAGCGTCAAGCCGGTGCCGGCAGCGCCAAGATTGTTGTCGGCGTCGAACAACACGTTGCCATCGTTGATCGTGACGCCGCCGATGAGACCGGAGTTATCGCCAGACAATCGCAAACTGCCGGGGCCGCTTTTGACAAAGCCCCCAGCCCCGGTGATATTGCCGACGATAATTGCGTTCGTTTGCCCATGAAAATACCCGGTTGCTCCGCCCAATGCCAGGTTGGTGCCGATCATGGCCGGGATGGCGTTTGGATTTGTTACGCCACCAACGGTCGCCGTACCGATTACACCGCTGGCCAAATTGAGTGTGCCAGACCCGTAGAGTCCGCTTCCATTCGGGACCCCACTCGCCGTTTCGATGAGCAAAGCGTTGACCGCAATGTTGCCATCAACGGCACCCGTCAAAGTGTTAACGCGATAGTTGCTGGTCGGCTGGCTACCGACCACATACGGATGAAGATTCACATAGTCGGCTGAGACAAGCGGCACGACACCACGTACGACGTCATACCGCACCAAACTGCCCGTGACATTGACCCCGGTGAACGCAAATCCATACGGAAGCACTCCGTTGAGGTTGCTGCCGGAGTTCAGATTGCTAAAGAACAAACTGGCGTTACCACCCGTTCCGGGAATGCCGCCGAGCGACGTCGGAGTAGTCGTTTCGACAACTTCGACCTGAAACGTGCCGCGATTCAATCGATTGAGCGTTGTCGAAGTAAATGTGATGGCCCGAGTCTGCGTTGGCGTCATCGTAATACGATTGCCGCCCGCGAGATTGAGCGTGTTGACTGTTTCGACGGTACTGGCCGTAGTGCTGCCGACAATGCCAAAAGCACCGCTGTTGAGATTCATCGTTCCGGCCGCGTTCAACCGGTTGTTGACATTCGCCGCAGTGTTGTCGAGAACTATTCTACCCAACGACGCCGAATAACTAACAGCATTGCGTGCCGTGCCACTCAGCGTCGCCGTGCTGCTCAGCATGAATGTGGGAACCGCGATACCCTGGCCCTCGACATTAATTGCACCCGTGCCGCTATTGGTGTTCTGAAAGTTGAGCGTCGATGCTTCGGAATGGCCGAGGCGGACGCCCCCATTGCCGTTTATCAAGCCGGTAAAGGTTGCTCCCAACGTGCCAACATGAATCATCTCACTGTTCAGAGTGACACGGTTGGCAATCGTAGCATCCGCGACGATACCGCGAACCGTTCCGCCATTCACTATCAGGAAGTTATTGACATTGCCCAGAGGTGAAGTGTTTCCCAGCGTTAGATTGCCGTTGTTGAGGGTCACGTTGCCAAGAAACGTGTTGGCCGCTCCTGGACTCAGAAATACCTGTCCGCCCGAAAACATGGGCGTCGTTCCGATGTGATCAATGGCTAAGTTCCCGACGCCGCCAATAACCCCGGCCAACGTTACGTGGCCTATTCCCGCGCCGTTGATGGACAGGCCGTTGGCACCCAACAACATGTCGGTCGTGGCCGTGCCGTTCGCGAACAACACCGACCCGGAGCCGTTCTGTGTGATTTGCGGGGTGATGCCTTGAAAGCTGATCCCGCCGGTGGTCGAACTCGATGTAATGGTGATGCCGTTGCCGTTGATGTCACTCGCGCCATTGCCGTTGAAAATCAATCGATTGATGACGAATGGAGTGACGGAATCGACATTGGACGTGTAGCTCCCTGACGGTGGAAAGGTGGCGAAATTCAACGGTGTTAAGTCGGGTGTCGTGCCGAATACGAGTATTGTGTTTGGACCCGGCAGCGGTGCGACGCCACCATCCCAATTGCCACCCACCGACCAATTGGTGGCCACGCTCGTATAGTTGACCCAGGTTTGAGCGTTCACTTGCCCATTCAAGCACGCGATAGCGAACAGGGCGACAAAATACTTCCAGACACTTTTCGGCCCGATCATTCGACTCTCCCATGTGCGCGGTCACGCACAAACTGAGCGGCAATAAACCATGGTCCGGGCGATCAATCGTCCGTCAATTTGCCTTATAGGGCAGCCAAATTGCGAAACCGGGGCCGCGACACTTCATGTGCCGCCCAATCCCCGAAAGTGCCGAGTAATTCGCGCAACCAGCTATACCGGAAAGAGTTCCGGTAAAAGACTTGAACTCCCGCGCTGAGTTGCCAACTCTCTCGGTGCGATCTCAAGGATGAACTCACTATCTTAACGCATTCAATTTCACAGGGCAAAAATAACTTACCCCTTACGCCTATCTCTTTGGGTAAACGAGTGAGGATACGCCTCAGATAATCGCTACAAATTCACTATATTCACAAGCTTCATGATAACAAACCTACGCCTTTTGATGCAGTCAGTCCGTTTCAATGCATCCAGGAACGTGCGTTCTAAGCCGAATAGCGCTTCCTAATGGTTGGGATTAGGTAGTCGCGAAACGCTCGGTTGAGGTCGTAGCGCGGGCGAAAGTGCCAGTCGGCACGGGCGGCGGAGTCATCGACGTCTTCGGGCCAGCTATCGACGATGCCCTGCCGCTTCACGTCCACGTTGTACGTGATTTCTGCCTTTGGAAACTCTTGCATGACGATGGCTCGGACCTCGTCAGCGGACGGATTGAATGCAGCGATGTTGTACACGGGGCGAGACAATGACTCCGGCTTGGCTGCCCCAAGTTGCATCAGTGCCTCGACCGCGTCCGGCATGGCCATGAAAGGAATGCGGGTATCCGGTCGAACAAAGCACGCATACGGTTGCCCCTGTGCGGCGGCGTGCAACATTTCCGGGGCGTAGTCCGATGTACCTCCGCTTGGCACCGTGAGTGCCGAGATCAAACCCGGGAAACGCAGACTGCGGAAATCCACCTTGCGATGCGCCGCCTCGGCTGCAAGTTGCTTGTAGTGCCGGGCATAGTACACGCCGAGCATTTCACAGTACAGTTTGTTGCAGCCGTACATCGTTGTAGGCCAGGCGTAGGCATCTTCGCGGACCTTGCCGGCGCGGGTTTTCTCGGCGACCGATGGTAATCCATAGGCGGCGATGGACGATGGATAAAGAAACACAACACGGCGACCATGAGACTCTCCCTGCCGCTGGGCGAATTCTAAAAGTGCCATCGTGCCTTCGACGTTGACACGATGCGCCGCCATCGGAGCGAACTCGCTGCGGGTCGAAAGCAGCGCGGCTAAGTGAAGAATGAAATCAATCTCATATTCCGATTGCAGAGTCTCCAATAAGTTGCCGTCAAGAATCGAGCCGACGATGTGTCGCTGAACGAGTGGCCGCAGATCTTTATCCAACGGATTGAGGTCAAGCGAGATGATCGCGCGGTCCGGATTCTCGGCTAGGCGTGCGATCAGGCTATGGCCAATCTCGCCACCGGCCCCGGTGATGAATACGACGGGTTTGCGCGTCATGAATACTCCCATGCTCCTCGTTAGTCGCCGGCGACGGGCTTCTTCGCAGGCTCCAACAAGCTGCGTTCCAATGCCTCTTTCGCCTTATCAAACTCGGGCTGCCACGTGATTTCGGGTTTGCCATCGCGCAGACAATCGCGCAGCTTTTCCAGCGTGTTGCGTGCCATGTGAGGGCACTTGTTGCAAGCACAGGTCACGCCGGGCACGGGGTGGTAGCGGTGGCGCGGGTGCTTGCTTTGCAATTGCCAGAGCATGTTCGCTTCGGTGGCGACGAGGAAATCCGTCGGCTCAGCAAAGCCTCCCACGTACTTGATCATGGCTTCGGTGCCGCCGATGAAGTCAGAATGTTCGAGAATGTTGGCGGGGCATTCCGGATGTGCAACGGTCTTACTCTCAGGCAATTTGCGCTTGAGCTTTAACAAATCCTGCAAGCTGAAGATCTCGTGGACCATGCACGCGCCGTCCCAGAGGATCATCTTGCGACCGGTCACTTCCTGAAGATACGCTCCGAGATGCCGGTCCGGTACAAAAAGGATCTCCATATCCGATGGCACGCGATGGATGATTTCCTCGGCGTTGCCAGAGGTCACGATCCAATCCGACAACGCCTTGGTTGCCGCAGTGCTGTTGATGTAAGTGACCGTTTGAAACTTCCGGCCATTGATGCGCAGCATTTCCTGATAGCGCTGCAATTTATCAGCCGGGCATGCATCGGACAACGAACAACCCGCTAACAAATCGGGCAACAACACGCGCTTGGATGGGTTAAGTATCTTGGCGGTCTCCGCCATGAAATGAACGCCGCAGAACGCGATGGTCGGCGCTTCGACAGTGGTGGCGGCTCGCGCGAGTTTCAGGCTGTCGCCCGTGAAATCGGCCAATTCCTGAATTTCGCCCTCCTGATAATAGTGGGCGAGAATGACAGCGTTCTCGCGCTTTTTCAACGCGAGAATCTCATCAACGACGGGGTCAGTCATGACAGCGTTCCTTGTTTTTCCGGTGGCGGAGGAACAACCCACGCTTAGTTACATTGTACGGTGGGCTCAAGCGGTTGCCGGGACCATCGAAAGCAGCTTGCTCCACTGCTTGGCCTTGCGAGCCTTCCATGCTCCTTTGTGGTATGCGTAACCCAGGATCAGCGGCACTGCCAACGTGGCTTCACTGTAGACCATTTGCTCGTAGGCCAGATCGACTTTGCCCCAGCTTGAAGCTTCTTTGAGCGTGCTGCCCGAAAGCGCTCCGTCGCGGACATCGGCCACGGTGATTTGAATGGCGTACTTGTGCATTTCGGCTTCATGACCAAGAACGTCAGCGGCGACCACAATGTCTTGGGCGAAGTTCTTCGGCACGCCGCCGCCAATCATGAACAAGCCCGTAGTGGGGTTAGCGATTTTGAGTTTCGTCAGTTCATAGAAGTCCTTGGCTGAATCGATGGCGACCTTTGGACCGTCGCCGCGTGCGTGTTGATGAGCGACCAGGCCAAAGCCTGCGGAACAGTCACTGAACGCCGGGCAGAAGATCGGCACATCATGCTTGAACGCTTCGTAGACGATGCTGTCTGGTGTCTTACAGCCGTTGATCTCCAAGTATTCACCCATGGCACGGATGAATTCTCGCGAGGAAAAGGCACCGTCGCCCAGTTCGTCGGCGATTTCACGGGTGGTTTCATCGCATGTACGCAAGTCATCTTCATCGATTAGGGTGTCGTAGATCCGGTCAATATGCAACTCGCGCAGCTCGGCATCGAACATGCCGGAGCGCAGGCGTTCTTCGCCGACATAGTGCTTGAAGCCCAGGCCCTCGAAGAAATCCTGATCGACAATGTTGGCACCAGTGCTGACGATGGCATCCACCATGCGACAACGAATCGCTTCCGCGAAGATCTTCTTCAGTCCGGCACTCACGAGCGAGCCGGCCAAACAGAGTATGATGCCGCACTCGGTGTCGCGCAACATGCGATCAGTAATGTCGGCAGCGCGGGCCAGATCGCGGGCCGTAAATGCCATGTTGCGCATGGCATCGACCAGCGGCTCGACATTGTGCTTGGTGATGTCGATATGCTCGATAGGCGTCTTCAGATAATCGCTCTTAGCCGTCATGGTGCTCACTCTCGTGCGGTGCGGAATCGAGATCCTTCGGTGTTTCTTTAGCGTGACTGCGGCTGAGTTCAAGCCGCCGCCCGCATTGATTGAGTTGCCAATGTTCGGGATATGCCGGATTCGAGTGGTGTAGGCGATTGGCGGTAGCCGGTCGCTCGGAGCTTGCTCATCTCGGCCTGCGTGAAGTTCTGATATTGTTTGGCAATGTCGGCGGGTGTCGGAATGTACTCGATGCGCGGCGGCAACCCCAGCGCCGCGAACACACCGCGGGCCAGGTCGAGGAACGTTCGCGCATTGCCGGTGCCGGAGTTGTACAGGCCATTGACAGCGCGGTGCCGCCAGAGCCAGAGCAGGTGATCGACGCAGTCTTCGACGTAAACGAAGTCACGCAATTGGCAGCCGTCCGCATACTGCGCATCCGTCGAACGGAACAGGCGCATTTGTCCTGTTGTTTGAATCTGTCGATTTGTTTGCCAGACGACGCTGGCCATGCGGCCCTTGTGATGCTCGCGCTGGCCGTACACATTGAAGAATTTTACGCCGACCCATTGCGCGGGCGTCGGTGCCCCGCCCTGCGCCTGGCCCATCGCCCAGATGTCAAAGTCGTTCTTGCTTTTGCCGTAGAGATTCAAGGGTCGCAATTGTTCCGGTGAAAGATGATCGTCGAAGCCCAGCGCGCCGTCGCCGTAAGTCGCAGCGCTCGACGCATAGATCATGGCTTTGTTGCGGCGGGCGCACCATTGCCAGATACTTTGCGAATACTGCACGTTGTTGCGGTAGAGGTACGACCAGTCGGTTTCGGTGGTGCTGCTGCACGCACCGAGATGGAAGATCGCTTCGGGTTCGACTGTACCGAGTTCGAGTTCTTCTACAAATTCATCATGGCCGAGGAATTGAAAACGCGGCAACCCGGCCAAGTTGGCACATTTGGCGGGGGTGAGTGATCGATCCACTAATAATACGTCTTGCCCGGCGGCGGCCAGGCGATGGGCGAGGTGCGAGCCGATGAACCCGGCCGCTCCGGTGACTGCGATCATAACGCCTCCATGCGTTGGCCGCTGAGTGAATTCCGAAAGCGGCCCTATACTAGCATGGCGACCCATAGTTGCAATTCCACAGTTCGAGGATTGAGGTTTCATGCCGACCTACGAGTACGCCTGCGATGCTTGCGGGCACGATTTCGAGGAGATGCAGTCGTTTACCGACGCGGTTTTGACCAAGTGCCCCAAGTGCGGGAAGAAGAAGTTGCGGAGGTTGTTTGGCACGGGGGCGGCCGTTCTGTTCAAAGGTTCAGGATTTTACGAGACCGATTACCGCAGCGAGTCATACAAAACCGGCGAAAAAGCGGAGAGCGATGCCGCGAAACCGCCGGAAAAGAAGGACGATACCGCCAAAACTGACACTCCCGCCAAGACTGACACGCCGGCCAAAACGGAGCCCGCCGCCAAACCTGCGAAGACAGGCAAGGCGAAGGGGGCGGACAAGGGCGACTAGGAAAAACGGGTGGATTACGTGCGTTTTAGCGAAGTCCGTAAACTGGGTGGCCGATGATTCAGGCACGCTGTCCGATCTGCGACCGAGAGTTTGCCGGCGAATCGCTGCGGGACTTGCCCGATCACCCGTTTTGCGGTGAACGCTGTCGGCGAATCGACATGGGTCGTTGGTTGGATGGCCGCTACGCCCTGCCGGCTGCCCCGGCCGGTGCGGATTCGGACGAGGAATACGACTCCGAGCCGCTTTCCCCCTAATCGGTCGGCCCAGCGACCGTTT
>JANNLP010000615.1:0-10615 GCA_031396905.1 Gemmataceae bacterium | reverse complement strand
GCCGAGCCGTCTGGCGTCGGCAATGTGATCGACGAACACATCTCGCTTATTGCCGTCGTCGATTTCGCTCGACAGCAGCGCCGCCATGAACTCCGGCGTGTAATGGGCCTTGAGGTATGCGGTCTGAAAAGTGACCAGTGAGTACGCGGCCGAATGCGACTTGTTGAAACCGTAGCCGCCGAAAAACACGATCAACCCGAAGATTTCCTCGGCCACCCTCGCCGTTACGCCGCGCTCCTGTGCACCTTTGATGAAGTCGGCCCGGCGAGCGTCGATGATGTCCTGCTTCTTCTTGCTGATGGCCTTGATGCAGGCATACGCGTTGGCCAGGTCGATGCCGCCGAGGCGATTGAGCAGTCGCATGATCTGCTCCTGGAAGACCATGACGCCGTGGGTCTCGCTGAGAATCTCGCGCATGACCTCGTGCTGATACGTCGGCTGCTCGCGGCCATGTTTGCGGTTCACATAACTATCGACCATTCCGCCATCGAGCGGGCCGGGACGATAAAGGGCCGTGCAGGCGATCACATCGCGGATGTTGTCGGGCCGCAGCCGCTTCAAAAGTTCGCGGATGCCGTCGGATTCGAACTGAAACACACCCTTGGCGTCGCCGCGTTGTAACAGTTCAAACGTCTTGCGATCATCCAACGGCAAACGTTGCAAATCAATCTTCTCGCCGCGCGTTTGCGCGATCAGACGAACCGTCTTTTCCAGCACCGTCAGCGTGCGCAGGCCCAGGAAGTCCATCTTTAGCAGGCCGACCTTTTCCAGATCGCCCATCGTCCATTGCGTGGTGACGGCCGCTTCGCTGTTGGCCTTCGCGCCGGTGTCGTCGCTCTTGCGGATGGCCTTTTGCAGTGGCACGTAATCCGTCAGCGGACCATTGGCGATGACCACGCCGGCCGCGTGCACGCCGGCCTGGCGGTTGGTGCCTTCGAGCCGCCGGGCGATGTCGGTGAGTTCCCGCACCAGCGAATCTTTCTCGTACTCCTTGCGAAAATCGGCCGACTCTTTGAGCGTTTCATCCAGCGTGATGCCGAGTCGCGCCGGCACCATCTTGGTCAACGCAATGACACGTTCCAGCGGGATATCCAGCACTCGTCCTACGTCTTTGAGAGCCGCTTTAGCCGCCAGCGTACCGAACGTGCCGATCTGCGCGACGCTGGCCTCGCCGTACTTGTTGCGGACGTATGCGATCACGGCCTCGCGGCCTTCCTGGCAAAAGTCGATGTCGATATCAGGCGCTTCCGAGCGATCCGGATCGAGAAAGCGTTCGAAAAGCAAGTCGTATTCCAGCGGGCAAACGTCACTGAGTTGCAACACATAGCTGACAATGGCACCACAAGCGCTGCCGCGGGCCGACGCCGGGATGCCCTGCTCCTTGGCAAAACGAACAAAGTCCCACACGATGAGGAAATAACCGGCAAAGCCCATCCGCGTGATGATGCCCAACTCATGTTCGAGCCTGGCATTTGCTGCAGCGCTGGGGTTGGCACCGTAGCGTTCGATCAAACCCGTCTCACACAATTCCCGCAAGTACGCATCCGGTGACTTCATGTTGGGTGGCGTGAACGCCGGGAAGTGCCGGGTCTTGAAGTCGAGCTTCACATCGCAGCCGTCCGCGATCTCCTGTGACCGCTGCACCGCAGCCGCGTGGTCGGGAAACAACGAGTACATTTCCTCCGGTGAGCGCACGAAAAACTGATCGCTGCCGTAACGGATGCGGTTGGGATCGCTGCGCAGCCGGCTCGTGTTGATGCACAGCAACACATCGTGAGCCGGAGCGTCGTCCTTGGTGAGGTAGTGGGCATCACATGTGGCCACGAGCGGCAAACCGAGCCGGTTGGCGATGTCCACCGCGCCGTCGCAGCAGAGCTTCTGAATGTCCAGTCCGTTGTTCTGAATCTCAATGTAAAAGTTGTCCTTGAACAACTTGGCGAACCATCGGGCCAGATCGGTAGCCTGATGGCGTTGATCCTTTAGGATCATCTCGCTGAACTCGCTGGAAGCGCAACCGCTGAGGCAAATAATGCCTTCGGAATGGGCTTCGAGCAGCGCCTTGTCGATGCGCGGGACGTAGTAGTAGCCTTCCAAATAAGCAGCCGACGCCATCTTCATGAGGTTCTTGAAGCCGACGTTGTTCTTCGCCAGCAACGTGAGATGAAAGCCGGCGTCGCCGCGACCCTTGGCCTCGCGCTCCGTGCGCGACTTAGGTGCGACATACGCCTCGTAACCAAGGATCGGATTAATCCCCGCCGCCGTGGCTTCACGAAAGAACTCGACCGCACCGTACAAGTTGCCGTGGTCGGTGATGGCCACGGCATTCATGCCCTGTGCCTTGACGCGCTCCATCAACTCCGGCACCCGACTCGCGCCGTCGAGCAAACTGTAATGCGTGTGACAATGCAAATGAGCAAACGATCGATTGGCCATTGGGGAAGGCTAGCGATGACGGTGGTGGTCGGACAGCGGCAGGGCGGCCAGCGGTATCTGAGTCATTTTCTCGCTAGAAAAGGCTGATCGCGTTTCAACACTTTCTCCCGGTTCCACTTGTATCGCGCAGGTGATCGGCTTACACTGCGCCATATCGCCGACTGCGGCTACGTCATCTTCTTCGTCAACCGCACGACGCGAAATCCTATTTCTCACCTTCACTCATGCAGAGGTCCACACATGTCCGCACGAACCAAGCTCCGCGTCGAAACCCTCGAAACACGCACCACGCCGAGCCTGACGCCGGTGGGGCCGGAGTTTCGGGTGAATACGGTCACTGAAGAACAGCAGTGGTTTCCGTCGGTCGCCGCTTCGGCCGATGGCCAATACGTCGTGGCCTTTGCAGGGCACGACCCAGACAGTTCAAGCACAGGATGGGGCATATTTTTCTGCCGCTACGACTCGGATGGATTGCCGATTGGCAATCAGCAGATGGTCAGCGAAACCCCGGATCAGTTTTCCGTGGAAGTTTCGGTGGGGGCGAGTGCGTCCGGCGAATTTGTGGTGGCCTGGAACAAAGTTAACAGTTCTCCTAACCCGAGTCCGCAATACGGAATCCGTGCACGGCGATTCGACCAATTTGGCACGCCTCTTGGCCCTGTAATTTCCGTCTTTTCTTCGACGACGCGATTCGTTTCGGACTTAGATATGTGTGTAGACACAAACGGAAGCTTTGCCATTGCGTGGATTGAAACGCAACCTGCCGATCAAAACATCGTTTGGATGTCTCGATATGCAAACGATGGAACGCCAATTGTGGCGCCAACGGCCATTGCACAATCCCTTGGGTCAATTAACCCCAAAATAACAATCGCCCCGAATGGCGTGACGACTACCGCATGGAGGCAAAGCGATCCGACCACGCAGAGTATCTGGTTACGGCAAGTTGGAGCAACGGGTCAGCTATTAGGCGCAGCTCAACCGGTGACTGGCCCCGGTGGTACCAACCCAAACGCAATCTTTCCAAAAGGGTCGGACCTCATGGCGCGTCCCGACAGTTCATTGGTCATATCGTACGCGTACGTTCATGTCGTCAATGGCCTACCACCAGCAGGGAATTATCCACTCGTGTTCCGAATGCTGTCCTCAAGTGGTGTTCCGCTCGGTACGGAGGTTGTACTGCCAAATGAAAATGCAAGCCAATTGCTCCAACCGACGATTGCCCTCGGAACAAACGGACGTTTTGTCATTACCTATAACGCAGTCACGGGAACAGCGCCAGCCGGAAATTATACAACAAATGTCGGGGAAATTCGCGCGAAGGAGTATTCAATCGATGGGTCCTTCGTCGGACCAACGGTTGTTATTAGTTCGTCGGGAACATACTGGCGCTCGTACCCCAATGTTGCGATGGATGCCGACGGCGACGGGTTCATTGCTTGGAATAGCGCCGGTTCACATCTCCTAAATACTATTCCGGGCCAAGACGGTTCCTCATACGGCGTCTTTGCTCGCCGCTTCATCGGCGACGCGCCCGGCCTCCGATCATCTACCATCAACAACGGCGAAGCTTCAAAATCCGAAGTCAAATCCACGTCGCTCGCCTTCACCCGCCAGCTCGTCCTGCCCACCAACCCCGCCAGCGCCTTCACGCTCACTGGCCCCAGTGGCATCATTCCTGTCAGCGTCGATTCCTCTGCCAGCACACCGGCCGGGGCGAAACTCAAGCTGACGTTCCCGAGTTATCCCAATGGTTTGCCCAATGGCCGGTACACGCTTCGTGGCCTGGCCTCGCAGATTCACGACACGGCGGGGCAGGCGCTTGATGGCAATGGTGATGGCGTGCCCGGGGATGATTACGTGATGAACTTCCACCGGTTGGCCGGCGACTTTGATGGCGACGGCACGGTGGCCGCTTCGGACTTTATTCTTTTCCGCCTTGCGTTTGGCTCGAATGATTTGACGTTTGATCTCGATGGCGATGGTACGGTGAACGCCGGCGACTTTGTGCGCTTCCGGCTCACGTTTGGGTCGGTGATTTGATTCAAGTCGCTTTGGTGGGTCTCGCAAAGCCTCGACCCACCCTACATCAAAGTCGGTAGCCGGTTTTGTAGGGTGGGTCGAGTCTGCGAGACCCACCTGGAGCCTACTGCCCCCGTCCCAGGATGTACTTCCGCGGATCCACTTCATCGCGCAGGATGCGTAACTCTTCAGCTGTGGGAATCTCGGTGCGGCCGACCGATTCTGCGATCTCCAATCGAAAGCCGGTCGCGGCTCGTATTTGATCGAGCGTCACACCGGGGTGCAGGCTTTGCAATTGCATGCGGCATGTCGTTGACGAGTAGCCGTAGATGCCCAGGTCGGTGATGACACGATACGGTCCGGTGCCGGGAGGCAGGCCCGCTTCCTCGCGGCTGCCGGGGCCGGTGAGATACCCGGGCGTCGTGAGGAAATCGAGCTTCTCGACAAAGCGGCGCGCGTTCTGTTGCGTGACTACCATCGTTCGCCAGCACAATGATGCCAGATCGTTGGCCCCGCCGCTGCCGGGGAAACGTACCGTGGGCTTCTTGTGGTCGCCGGCTACGGTGGAGTTGAGATTTCCATAAGCGTCAATCTGAGCGCCGCCGAGGAAGGTGAAATCGACTTGGCCGCGCTGGGCGAATTGCATGATCTCGCACATGCTGGAGGCCATCAGAGCACGGTGAAACGTCCGCGAGTCGCCGACGCTGATGGGCATAGTGGGCAGCTGCGGAGCCAGGCCGCCGGCTTCGAACATGATGACCAGGTCCGGGGCGTGAGTCTTTTGGGCTAGCATTGCGGCTGCGCAAGGAATGCCGGTGCCGACCGCGACGGATCGGCCATTCTCAAGTTCCCGCGCCGCACAACAGATCATCAACTCAATGGGTGAATAGCTCACATCAACAGCTCCTGTCGGTGCAGGTCAGCCATCCGATCGGCGCCACCGGACTTGCGCAGGTACTCAGCGAAGTCGGCAACACCGTAGACGTATTCCTGCAAGAACGCCTTGTACTTCTCGATATCCTTTTCGACGGCCATCCACTGGCGGATGTAGTCTTCATCGGAGAAATACTCGCCTGGCATGTTGCCGGGGTAGCTGCCGCCCGGCACTTCGCACACGGCATCGACGCAGAGAAACGGGATGGCCGTCAACCACGGCTCGCGGCGAATCTCGTCGTTGGCGATCAGGCGCTCGCAAGTGATGATGACACGTTTCGATGCGCGCGAAAGCTCGATGTCGGCGACGCTGGTGCCGCGCAGGCGACAGTTGCCGAACTGATCCGCTTCGTGAACATGAATGGCCGCCACATCTGGCACCAGCGACGGCACTGCGCACAACTTCTCGCCGGTGAACGGGCAGGAGATGACTTTGGCAGCGCTGTGGCGGAATGTGTCCGTACCCAACATGGATCGCATGGGCAAAAACGGCACGCCCATCGCCCCGGCATGCAAACGCACGGCCAGAGAATAGTTGGACCATTCGACGGAAGTGATGGTTCCGGATTCCATGACTCGTCGGGCATGCGGCGAAAGGCCTCTCGCTTCAATGCCGACGATGTATGCCGCATCCACGGCAGCCAGGGTCGGTCCGCGGCCCAGCAAGTTGCCGGCGCAAATCAATTGAAAGTCGAACGTAGATGTGTGGCCGGCGAAGCGCAGGTTCTTCTTTTCCTGCCGCAAAATCTCGTGGCACACCGCCGCCGGGATGCGATTGGTGCCAAATCCGCCAATGGCCAGGTAGTCGCCGTCATGGACCAGCCGCGTCACGGCCTCTTTGACCGTCGTGACTTTGTCCGTCAATGCCCGCGGCTTGGCTCGAAACGCCTCGCGCTGGGCATTCGCCGACGAATCGGACAACATCGGCCCCTGACCCTGAGAAAGCACGTCCATCGGAATCCTCGAAACGATTCTGCGAATAGACTACCGGTATCGCCCCCGCATCGGCCAGCGATTTGGACCGATCATCGCCTGTAGACGGAAAATCCCATGCGACTTGTACCGTTCGTGGTCGTCCTCGCCAGTGGTCTTGCGATTGCTCAACTCGCGCCGGATGCGGGCACGCAGGTTTATTCGAAGGTCGTGCGTTCGACGGTGTGGATTCACTCGCGGCACGGGCAGGCTCAGGCGACCGGTTCCGGTTCATTGATCGACCGTCGGCGTTCGCTGGTGTTGACCAATTACCACGTGGTGGGTGATGAAGATCGGGCTACCGTTGTCTTCCCTGCATACCGAGACGGCAAGCTGGTGGCCGAGCGATCAGAGTATCAACGACGATTGGGTGACATTGGTATCAAGGGTCATGTGGTCGCCCGCGACAAATCTCATGATCTAGCCGTCATTCAATTGGACTCGGTGCCGGCCGGCGTGGCCGCATTGCCGTTGGTGGACAAAAGCGTCAGCACGGGGCAGTCAGTCCATTCCATCGGCAACCCGGGCGGCTCGGGGGCGCTTTGGGTGTACACACCGGGCCGTGTTCGGCAGGTTTACAAAAAGCAATGGCGTGCCAAGTTGGACAATCGCGTTGCCAGTTTCTCCGGTGAAGTCGTTGAGACCGACTCCGCCACCAACCCTGGCGACTCCGGTGGTCCGCTCGTTAATGATGCCGGCGAATTGGTCGGCGTGACTCAGGGCGGTGCGATCCAGGGGAATCTCCTCAGTACCTTCATCGACATCTCTGAGATCAAGAAGTTCTTGAACAGTGCCGATGTGCGGAAGGCCACCGGTTTCGACGGTAAAACCAGCGACCGCACTGCAGCGATTACCAGTCACGACGGCGGACGGTTTTTTACCGAGAAGTCATTGGTCGCGACAAACGCAGCGGCTAAGAGCGTATACCAGAAGACCGGCAAAGACCTGGTCGTCGAGACTTATGCCAACATCCCGAAGGACAAGACGGAAGAAGTGAAGTCAATGAAACCGGACGATCGTGCCAAGTTCTTTAAGGACTGGGCCCACGAGCGAGCTAAGGCCGAGGACGTGAAGGGCGTGTTGCTATTGGTGTGTCGGACGCCATCGTCATACCACGTCTACATCACCGACAGCAAACATTTTGATGCCCGCGACAAGTTAAGCGCGATCATCCGTGACCACTTCACGAAGAAAGAATTCGATGCCGGGCTGGAAGAGTTCGTCAAAGCGGCGGCGGAAGTGTTGACGAAGTAAGGAGCCTACGGGGTCACCTCAACCATCGCAAAGCGCGATACCACGCCAGCGCGTCAAGCAACGACTCCGTCACTGGTCGTGGCGTGATTCCCAATTCGGACATACTGCGTGCGGCATCGAAGCGCATGGTGCGGCGTGTGAGGCGCACGCCGGTGGTTGTCGCGGCCGGGCTACTGTGTGTCGCCACCTCGGCGAACCACTCGCTGATCATCGCCGTGGTGAGCGCGATGGGATACGGCACGGCGAATCGTGGGCCAGGAACACCACAGCGGCTAGCCACCCAGTCGAACAACTTACGGATCGTCCAATTCTCCGCGCCGAGTAAATAGCGGCGGCCAGGGTGCCCGCGCTCCATCGCGGCGATCATGCCGGCGGCGGCGTCGCGCACATCGATCAAGTTCAACTCGGCATCCAAATAGAAACTGCGCCGGCCGAGCGCACAATCCAGGATCATCTGCGTCGGTGGTGAACGGCCCCAATCGCCCGGACCGATTGGAAGTGTCGGGCTAACGATTATGAGCGGCGCGCCATGACGGGCTAGGCGAAACGCGAACCGCTCGGCATACCACTTCGACCGGCAATACGGGCCGATGACCTCGCCGAGCGGCACGTCTTGATTCTCGGCGATGGCCGTGTTCTGCTTCGCACGGGTGAGAATGCTCTCGGTGCTGCAATGCAGTATCCTCGATGCGCCCGCATTCAGGGCGGCCGATAGCACGTTAATTGTGCCAATGTAATTGACTTGCCTGAAGTCGCCTTTGCGCTGCGTCCACAATTGTGGATTGGCGGCAAGATGGTAAACGTGATCGCAGCCAACCATGGCGGCATCAACAGCGCGACGATCGCGAATGTCGGCCCAGGCAAGTTCGATTTGAGCCAAGGGAAGATGATCGACCTTCGCGCCGGGCCGTTCCAGCACACGAACTTGTTCGCCGCGCTCAACGAGCAATCGCACCAGATGGCTGCCAATAAAGCCCGCGCCGCCGGTGATGAGGGTCATGGAGAACAGTCATCAAAAATCAAAGTGCCGCCGATGCCGCTTTATCCCTGCAGATTCTCCAGCATATCGCGGAGCGGCACCAAGCGCTGGCCGCGGCACTCCTCGATCTTAAGCGCTTTGAGCAGGCGGCGGCGCAATTCGGATTGCATCTCTTCAATAGCGCTTGCCGAGGTACTTGGCAGCCTGACACAACCACCGGCCCGGCGATCGTGGCCACCAGCGCGGCCTAATCGCCCGACGACGCTGCGCAACAAATCACCGGCCCCGGCATTCTTCAGCGATGATCGCACCGATAGCATCAGCTTTTCGCCATGCACGCCGGCACACACGGCCCAATCGACTTCCTCGAAACGAATCAAGAAGTCGCACACTTCGGCCGCGAGGTCGGGTTGCGGCAATTCGCTCACCCAACTGATGATGAGCCTGTCGTAGACAAACGTGTTCTGCAAGCCGAGCAGCAGCGTTTCAAAATGGCAAAGCGGCAACCGCGCGTTGCGCATGCGGGCTAACACGTCCTTGTCGGCTTTGGGATACAGGTACAACGTCGCCTCGTCGTCAATCGCGCTGGCCTCGCGCGGGTAACCGGATGTCTCCGTTTCGATGCCGTACATCAGGGCCGTGGCAACTTCTTTCGGCAGCGCGACTTTCTGCTCTTTCAGATATTTCGCCACCAGCGAGCATGTCGCCCCGGCATTGCGCCGGACATCGACGAACGGCACACCCTTGAGGCCACCGGGTGTTTCATGATGATCAATGACGGCGGAAATGTTCACATCGTCACTGAAGCTGTGCCGGCCGGTTTTGGGTTGACTGTCCACCATGACTACGGCTTCATCGGCATCCCATTTCAGCGATTCGACTGGCTCCAGTTCTAAGCCGAGCAGGTCGATCATGGCGCGGTTCTCCGCGCGGCCAACCAGGCCATCGCGAGTCAGCCGCGTGGGTTTGCAAAGACAGGTTTCGACCAGATGGGCCAGCCCGAGCATACTGCCCAGGGCATCCGGATCGGGATGAACGTGGCTGACGAAGGTGACGCGTGAGGCGTCGTGCAATCCGTCAAGGAATCGGTCCGAATGTTTTCGCGACCGGCGTTTCTTCGTGACCGCTGTGGAGCGTGAACCCCCAGGGTCGTCGGCGCTGCGCGCCATAGACGGTAGTCCTCAAAACACCGGGGTTCACTGACGACCTGCGAGACAAAAGCCACGCCGACGCCCCGGTTAGGCGACCAAACCACATTACTAGCGTGCAACCTCCGCGCCAAGAACACCCTGCAAATGTCGCGTTGGCGTGGTTATGTCGATTTCGCCGACAATTCCACGACTCTTCGCCATTGTGCCGCCGTAACCGGCATAACCGACAATCTCGGCATTTTCGCTAAGGCCCAGCCAGTTAACGACTTGTCGGCTTTGACTTGGGCCAGTGTGACGGGGTTTTTGAGGCGCTTCACAAGTCGCAGCATGACTCTAACGTCTTTAATTGCTTGATCTTGCGGTTTGGCGGGAGCCGTTACTTCCATGATTCCAATGATGGCCTTCTCTTTTCCGGTGTGGTAAAAGAACGCACGATCACCAGCCACACATTGGCGCAAGTGCTTGAGCGCTAAGGCGTTGCTGACGCCAGACCATTCGGTTTCGCCGTCCCGTTCCAAGTCGGCAAACGAATATTGGGTCGGTTCCTCCTTCAGAAGCCACAGGTTCATAGCGAGTCCTCAGTGGTTAGTTTCCGGCTCGTTGCATTCGTTGCGGACAACGAATGATCCCCGGCCAGACAGGCAACGAAACAACGTATCGACCCAAAGGTCGAATTTCATTCTACTTGTGCGCAACGCCGATAACGGTTAGAACCGTCGGCCGACGGCATTGCGCGCATCAGGAGCCACGGATGGCGATTCTCGAAGTCAGTGGTCTCGTCAAGTCTTATGGCCGACGCCAAGTTGTCAACGGCGTCGCCTATGAAGTCAACGCTGGCGAGGTTGTCGGTCTTCTCGGGCCAAACGGCGCC
>JANNLP010000559.1:0-4511 GCA_031396905.1 Gemmataceae bacterium | reverse complement strand
GTGAACGGCGGCGTACTGGTCAGCAGGAAATATCCAACCGCGCCGACGGCGTACAAGTCGGCCCGGCCGTCGACTGAGTCGGGTCGCTCAATCGATTCCGGCGAAAGGTAGAGCGGTGTGCCGACCACGCTGCCGGCCGCGGTGATGTTGGCTTCGCGCTCCGCACCGCCCGCGCGGGCCAAACCAAAATCAAGGACCTTCACCACGTCGGCGACGCCGCCACGATGGTTCAGCAGGATGTTGGCCGGCTTGATGTCGCGATGAATCAACCCGGCGCTGTGCGCTTCGAAGAGCGAGCCGCAGACTTGAGTCAGGATCGAGAGCACACGACCTTCGGGTTGCGGGCCGTACTTGATGACCAAGTCTTCGAGATTGATGCCATCAAGAAACTCCATCGCATAATAGAACACGCCTTCGGGCGTCTTGCCGTAGTCGAAGATCGCAATGGTGTTGGGGTGATTAAGCTGGCTGGTGAGTTGCACCTCGCGCTCAAAGCGGCCGATGGCGGCTTCGGACGTCTTCTCCGGCTCCAGCAGCTTCACGGCCGTGGGGCGGCGCAACATTGCGTGCCGGGCTTTGTAGACCGTGCCCATACCGCCCGCGCCGATCTTCTCTTCCAGGCGATATTGGCCGAGTTGCTTGGCTGAGAGGACCGCATGCTGCAACTCTTGCCGCTGCCTGGCGAAACGGAGCATGTAAACATAAATGGCGAGCGCCGCGACAATAAGCAGGCTGATCAGGCCCCAAAACGTGAAACGCAGAATCTTGAGTGGGCGAAAGGCCTCGGCATGATCCACTTCGACGTTGATGCCGAAGTCGTATTCGGGCAGCCAGGCCCACGCACCGACCGATGGTACGCCGCGATAATCCCGGTAGCCCGTGGCATCGACACCATCCTGCCCGGCGGTGGCGGCGGCTGCCATGCGATTGAGCGGCTGCTCAGCCCGGCGCTTCGCTGGCCGATAACCTTCGGCCATGTTTACGCCGGGGTCGCGCAGTTCCACCGTGAGCAGTGAACTCGAATCGGGTAGATCGGCGACGAGGCCGATACGCTTCAATTCGTCATCGAAGCGACTGTTGGAAAGAAACAAGCCATCCTTGTTGAACGCATATGTCTCGCCAGTGGTTCCGTAGCGCGCGACTTGCAGAATCTCCGTGAACTCACCTTCAGGACGAATGCGCAGGCCCAATATTCCCATGATCGCGCCTTCACTGTTGCGAATCGGTGCGGCCGTGAACATCGTCGGCAAACCGGCTCTTAATTCGCCCTTAGAATCGGGCAATAATACGGCTGCGCGATACGGGTGCGAGACCGACGCCTGACCGGCCAATACCTTCTGAAAAAACTCGCCGCGATATCCCGCAAGGTGGCTGCCCACTGCGGTATCGACATGTGAACCAACCACGTTCAACCGCGGTGACACAAGAAAGAAATCCACGTAACCGTGATCCTTGATGCGCGGTTTTATGTAGTCGCGCAGCGCAGTCAGTGCTGGCGCACGCAGCAAATCCGCGGGCGTCGTCTGCGGATTGCCATCCAATGCGACCAGCGCCTCGGCATGTTTGACGAGCACATCCGACATGGCCAACGTGGAGGCGGTCGCCTCGTGTTGCCGCATCCACAAGCGCAGTGCGGTGACCTCGGCATTGCGGATGCCTTCGATTTGTTGTGCGACTTGATCGCCGATCGCTTTTTCAATCGCTGACGATGTCCACCAACCGACTCCGGCCAAAATAAGTCCGGCGATCACCGGCCAGGCCCAGACCTGCGAGCCGAGGAATTGCTTGGTCGCGCGAAACGACTGCGACAGATTGCCGGTGACCACACGGCTCAGCGACAGACGTTTTTCGTTGGAACGGGACATCGGCGACGATCCATAAGTGCCATGTAATCAGGGACGATGCGGTGATGCCAATCTACGGATCAACACGCTGAAATGCAGGCGAACGCAAACCCCGAGCATGCGCGACTTGTCCTCAGCGGCCACATTAAAGACAATGTCGATAAGTTCGCTTCAACGGGTTTAGGAGTACGCGACTCATGGCCGATGGCCCAGCACGACGTGATTGGCGGGCCGGGGCGGCTGTTCCGGCCCAGGGTGCGTCGTCCAAGTCATCTTCGATGTTCGCCGCCGGTCTAACGGCCGTCGCCTTGATCGGTGCATTGGCGGGCTTGCTCTATTGGTTGCTGGTCGGCGGCGAGACAGCTGTTCGCTACATCAACATCCCGCTCTGTGAATATGTCAATTCAGTTTGGCCGCCGGTGCCGTTCGCCGAGGCCGATGCCGACCGGTTGGTGAAGCATTTTGGTGGGCAGGAAAAAGCGTTCAACGATCAGGAAGAGGAACGGTTCACGCGAAAGCTCGAAAATCTCAAGACGCTTGGCGATCGGCCGCTGGTGCTGCACATTGCCGGACTGGCGGTGGCTCGCGATGATCGTGTCTACGTGCTTTCCAGCAAGGCCGGGCCAGGTGTGGCGGACAAAAACTGGCATCCACTCGATGACATATTCAAAGCGGTCGAAGCGTGTCCCGCCAAAGAAAAGTTGTTGATTCTCGACCTCGCGCATCCCGTGGCTGACCCGGCGCGCGGCGTGCTGGCCGACACCGCGTCGGCACAGATCAATGCTTCACTGCGAGTGCTGGCTGCCGAGAAAAAGTTGCCGGGTCTCGTATTGGTTGCTTCCGGTCCCGGGGAAGTCTCGCAACCATACGACGAGGAACGCGCCTCCGCATTCGCTTACTTCATGGATCAGGCACTGCTCGGCCATGCCGATGGCTATGGCGACGGAGCGCTTGATAAATGGGTGAAGGTGCGCGAGATGGCTCAGTATATCCGCGATCATGTGTCCCGTTGGTCGCACTTCTCGCGCGGTGTCACACAGACCGTGACACTGTATGGCGATGGCGATTTTCGTTTGACCGTGCATGAGCGCTCACCCGAATGGCCGGAGGCGGACTACAAACCGCTACCCGTTCCGAAGTGGATCGGGGAAACCTGGGCCGTGCGCGATTTGTGGGAAACCGAAGGTGCGCGGGCCAAAGCGCCGCACTTGCTGCGCCGCTTGGAAGATGCGACGTTGCGGGCCGAAGCCCGCAACCGTGCCGGCGGCTCGGATGACAAAGTCCAGCGTGAGCTATCGGTGCGCGCCGAGCTGACAGCGGCATGGGACAAACTCAAAGCCGTGAAACCGCCGGCAAAAGCTGCACTGGTCGGCACTCCGACACCCACAGCGATCTTGACCAAGCTCGATGGCTGGCTGGAGGATGTCAAGAAGAAGCTAGATGAGGTACTAGGCGAGCCCAAAGCGAAACCCGAAGACAAACTCTATGCCATATGGCTGCGCTTTGCCGATACGCCGGTGTCGCGCGATCAGGCAAATGCCATGTGCAAAGAAGCCGTGCCGCCTGGCATCAAACCGGACTTTGCCGAAGGGGTCTTCCTGAGCAAGGTCGGCGAACTCGCTGGCATGCGCGCTTATGTCTCCACGGAGCGGCCATGGCCCGGAGAGACTGTTTGTGCGGCGGTGAAAGCCGAACTGGCCATGTTGGAAGCATTCACGTCAGCGAGTGATGCGCCCGAGGCGTTTCGCTGGCTGAAGACCCGTTTGGAGGAAATCGATAAACGCCGGCTGGAAGCCGAAGCAGTATTGTGGACGCTGGGCAATGATGGCCTGGTCGGCGCGGCGACTGCAGCCTCGCGCACCACAACGTCATATCGAGATATTGAGACACAATACAACGAAATCCGAAACGAGGCCCGCCGAGCGGCGCAGGCACAACGAACGCTCATCGATGCGCTCGCAGAACTACCCGGCATCGCGGCACTGCTGGGTCGACTCGAACGCAAGTTCATTTACGATGCTCCCGACCAGTGGAGCCGGGCCGTCGATGCGGCGACAACTTTAGCTGAAGCGTTTGCTCAGCCGACGCCACCTGTCGGCGAATTGTTGACCAACCAGACAGCAGTGCTGACCGCGGCACTGACATCATTAAGAAGTCGTGTCAACGATGTGGCGAAGATTGAACCGGATGGCCGACTCGCGCCGGCCATCCTTGCCATGCCGCGTTTGTCGGCCAAAGAGCGGGAAGCTTGGTGGACAAGTTGGCGCAAATGGACAGCCGGCAAAAACCAGTACCTGGCGGAGAACGAGGCCGGCACCAAGGTATCTGATGTGCCGCCGCCGCCGGGCGATTGGGCCGGCCCGGAAGCCGAACGAGCCGCTCGCCGTGCCCGCATGGCCATAGAATTGGGCCGGCTGTGCGGCCAAGGTGTTGGGCCGCTTAGTACCGAAGCGACAGAATTGGCCACCCGCACGGACATAGCACCGTGGAACGGCTTCGCACCGAAACTACTGTCGGTGTTTGCGATGCCGAGCGATGCCAATATGCCCGTCGCCGACCGCACGGGCCGCGTTTTCGGCACGACCGACGCCCCGGCTCGAGTTTCCGCGCGACTCCGAAAAGAGTTCTGGTCGTGGGCGGTCGAACGATACGAAGGTGAAGCCCGGT
>JANNLP010000141.1:0-3421 GCA_031396905.1 Gemmataceae bacterium | reverse complement strand
TGGTACCGCCCGCCACAGTGATGGTCGGCGCAATTGCGGTTGCGGTTGGTAGTCCCGGTGGCTGAGCCTCGGCGGCACCGATATCGACGGTGAGTCCGCCACCAACCCCGGGATCATCGTAATAGCGAGTGAGCGATCGTTGATCGGTCGCCGATGCTCCGGGATTCGAGCCTTTGTCGATGAGCGCGCTGCCGGCTGGTGGCAAATGGGTGCGCGTCGCGGCTGTACTCGGGTTGAAAGCTAAAGCACCCAACGGAAACGTACCGCCGACTTGATTGCTAGCGGCCGTGCCGGGGCCAGGTGTCAACGTGAAGCCGCTCGCCACGCCGATGGCACTGAAATCGACCGTCACCTTCTGGACCGTAGAACCGGAGCCGCCGAAGATGTCCGCACCCGCGCTGGCCGTGTTGGCGGTGATGACGCTGCTTTCGATGCGGGCAGTAATCTTGTTGGCTTTCAGACCACTGAGTTGCATGCCGCCGCCCTGGCTGGTGCCAATGGCCGTGTTGGCGGTGACGGTACTGTTTTGCAGCGTGAGCGCGAAGATACCGGTACCACCGGCGAAGCTGTTGTTCAGCACGGCGATGCCCGCGCCGCCCGATTTGTAAAGTATCCCGGAAAACGACGTTGTGACGGTGTTCGACGAGATCGTCGAATTGCGAATCAGGGCGGTGCCGCTGCTCTCTCCATAAAGGAATACGCCGGCCCCTGACACTTTTGCTGAATTATTATCGATGGTGGAATTGAAAACGTTCAGGCTGCCGTCGAGCGTAAAATAGACGCCGCCGCCGACGCCGGTAAACGCTTCAAGCGGCGAACCGAACTCATCGCCGAGTGCGACGTTGCCGGAGATCGTGCTGTTAGTGATTGTCAGCCGACTACGCTGATCCATGGCAATGCCGCCACCCTGGGCGGTTGACGTGTTGCCCGAAATCTCAACCGCGTCAAGCGTGAGCAAGTGGTTGGCCCCGACATAGATGCCACCGCCATTGTCGGTCTGCGAATTGGCATCGCAGTAGCCGTTGGTGATCTTGAGGCCGGACATACCGACCGTCAGCGTTGCACCGAGATTCTTGACCGCGAAGATGCGGAATTGGGACGCACCAGCGTCGCGAGTGACTGTCAACAATTTGGAACCGGGGCCAGCAATGGTCACATCGTCAGCGATGTCCGGAAGGACCGACAGTAAGGAAATCGTCTGCGGTGTGGAAAACGCGCCGGCATCGAAGACAATACTGTCGGCACCCGCTGCGGCGTTGCTATCGATGATGGCCTGGCGGAGCGAATCGGCACCGTTGTCAAGGGTGTTGCTCACGGTAAACGTGGCTGGCGTGCGGCGGTCTTCGAGTGCTTGCACCCAGAGCCGGGTGCGGTGACGAGGTAGCATAATGGATCTCCGGTCGGCGAATGAAACGGGATAGATACAAAAACGGTCCGCGACGCACCGGCAGAACCCGTGCGACGGCGGCGACGCTCAGGATGCTTTAAGACTAACCTGTAAGTGCCTCCCGGGCAACGGGAACCACGGCCGATTGTAAGAAGAAGCCGGCGCATCCATCATCATAGACGGCGTGGCAAACGGGGTGGGCGAACAGGCCGAATTGCAGTATTCCAGCCAAGTCTGTGGCCTGAGCCAGCTCCTGACACCGGAGGTTCACATGTCGCCGGAACTCGCTTCAGCAATTCTCATGATGGCTGGACTAGCTCAGGCACCGAGTATTCGGGATTGCGCGCAGACTTTCGATAAGTATGGACGGGCGATTGCGGCTGCCAAAACCCTGAGAGTTACATTCACCAGAACGGTCATTAACGACATTACCCAAAAGGAAAAGAAGAGTAACGGCATCTTCCTCATGCGACGCGAAGGCGGCGACGCGCATTGGCATGTCGCATTGACTGACCCCACTAATAATCAAGATGAGGAGTCTTGGACTTGGACTGGGAACAGCCTTTGGGAGAAACGATGCGGAGTCAATCAACTCTGTGAACATATTTTTGCGCCAGATCAGAAAAACCAGTTCGATTGTCGTTGGGTCGCCGTCATCCTTCCAATGGCGGTTCCATCGCTGCATTGTCCTGCCCATGAGGCAGTGCCCGTCAAATGTGAAGACATGTACCTATATGTTCGCATGATCCCGAAGCGTGCCATAGAAAGATCGGACATGACTTTTTTTGAAGCCTTACGGGCTTTGCTCAGTTACCAGCTATTGCCGGACGCATCTGAGGTTCGGATCGTTCTTGCTCAGCAATCATCGAGGAACTTTCCTAAGGGCATGTTACGACGATACGAATGGAGCCAATCGCATAGGGAGAAAACGCGGCTCGATTTTTTTAAGTGGATAATTAATGACGCCGACGATCTCACAAATCTCAAGATCGATCAACCCACCGTCCCGGTTGGATGGAGTAAACTGACACGCAACGACACTTTTCAACCCCCATTCAAGAAGCCATGAAGCGCCGCAAGCTCGTTTATCATCCGCTCACGGCGGGCCGTTGGCCGGACTTCGAAGCGTTGTTCGGCGCGCGTGGTGCCTGCGGTGGTTGTTGGTGCATGGTGTGGCGGTTGCCGCGGAAGCAGTGGGAAGCGCAGAAGGGCGAAGGCAACCGGGCAGACATGTGCGCTCTGGTAAAGTCCGGCGCGGAGCCGGGCATCCTGGCTTACGATGGCGAGACGGCCATCGGCTGGTGTTCGGTGTCGCCGCGAGAGGAGTTTGTTGGCCTGGAGCGTTCGCGGGTGTTGAAGCCGATTGATGATCAGCCGGTGTGGTCGGTCAGTTGTTTGTTCGTGGCGAAGGAATACCGACGCAGCGGGGTCAGCGTCGGGTTACTACAGGCGGCCATCGCTTACGTCAAAAAGAACGGCGGCGCGATTGTCGAAGGTTATCCCGTCGAACCATACACCGAGAGCATGCCGCCTGTGTTCGCGTGGACCGGCACGCTGGCCGCGTTCGAGAAAGCCGGCTTCACCGAAGCGGCCCGCGGCTCGCCCAGCCGGCCGATCATGCGCTACATTATTCGTAAAGGCAAAAAAGCGTGAGGCTGTCATCGGCTGAAGAACGAGCGGCACGTGAACTGATCGCCATGGCGCTCGCCGAGGACTTGGATAGCCGAGGCGATGTCACCAGCGCGGCGACCATTTCCGCCGACGCCATTGGCACCGCGGACTTTATCGTGCGAGCGCCGGGAACAATCGCTGGTTTGCCGATTGTCGGACTGGTCTGTCACGAGGTCGATGCCGGTTTACATTTTCAAGCCAAGATCAATGACGGCGTATCCGTGGTTCGAAGTGACATCATCGGCACGGTGCGCGGTCCAATGCGGTCGCTGCTTGCCGCTGAACGAACCGCGCTGAACTTCTTGCAACGCCTCTCCGGCATTGCGACAATGACGCGGCGATACGTTGATGCCGCTGCCGGCC
>JANNLP010000476.1:0-16700 GCA_031396905.1 Gemmataceae bacterium | reverse complement strand
AAACGTCATCGCCATTGCCGCGGGAATCGGCGACGGACTGAAGATGGGTGACAACGCCAAGGCCGCATTGCTGACGCGCGGCCTCGTGGAAATGGCTCGGTTCGGTGAGAAACATGGTGCCGATGCAAGGACTTTTCAAGGTTTAGCTGGCATGGGCGAACTTATCACGACCTGCATGAGCAAACATGGTCGCAATCGCCGCGTCGGCGAACGGCTCGCTGCCGGCGAAACGCTTACCAGTATTCTCGCAAGCACCGAGATGGTGGCCGAGGGCGTATACACCACACGCAGCGTGTACGAGGAATCACAGAAATGCGGCATCGATATGCCGATCGTCGAACAGGTTTACCGAGTGCTGTATGAGGGTAAATCGCCGCGTTCGGCAGTCGAAGACTTGATGCAGCGGTTGCCGGTCGCGGAGAATCGATGCAACTAATTGCCAAACACGTCCGGGCTCCACGGGTCGAGACCAACGGCACCACAACGTTCGAGCCAACGGGCAATCGCGGGCAACTCCAGCGGTGCATCGGGCAGCGGCAGTTCGGCAACCAACGCGTCCATATCAATACTGGTGGTCGGCAATTCAGCGGGCGGTTCAGGGTCGAGGGGCTCCCAACCGGCTGACGTGTTCTCCATGCGGTACAAACGGATGAGCCGAAGCACATCGCCGGATGCGATGTCGGTGTTCCACGAATCGGCATCGGCAACAACTCGGCGATCTGCGTTCAGTAGCTGGTCGCGTGCCCATTCGATATCGTCGGCCGACCATTTCAATTCGCCGCGATGAGACGCAGACTTGCGCAGCTCGTATTGTGCCTCAACGTTCGCATCACTGGCATCTTTATCAATGCCGAGAATTAAGAATGGTCCGGCGTCTTCACGGATCATCGTGGCGTCTCCGTCATGCAATCATCCAGCCGTTGGCGAACGACCTCACCAACGCGGAACAAATAGTTCGCATCGCCAGCCGGTGCCGGACAATGGGCCGGTTGGCCGACGAGGAAGCGCTTCCAATGGTGCTTGGCCCGGCCACTATCGCCGGATCGCGTTGTCGCTATCGCCAGATTCTGCTGGATGCGGGCGTCGTCTTCTGCGGTCGGCAGCGACGATTGAAAATACTGCAGTGCCTGGTCGCGGTTCCCTGTCACGCCGGCCGCGACGCCAAGCAGATTCCCCAGCGGTCGAGCGGGAGCGGCCGGCCATTTGGTCGCGGCGGCCAATGCCACCTCCGGTTCGCCGCGATCAATCAGGTTGCGTGTCCATAACACGTACGCTTCCGTGAGCGCTTGCAGGACTACACCAGACTGTGGACGGGCTTGCGCGAGCGATTGCAACAATGTCAAAACGGTGTCGATACGACCGATTTGTTGAATTCGTTTGATCACTCGTTGATCGTCCACGGGTGTCATGGCGGCAAGAATGTCGCGACGAACGGTTCGTGGACAAAGCGCTGCCAGCAAGGTAAGCACGCGCTGGGCTTCCGGATTGGGATGCAACTCTGCAGCCCGCTCGAAGTCGGCGGCGGCCTCCTCATGACGGCCCTGTGTGAGGTGTGTAAACGCAAGGTTGTATTCGATGGCAATAGTGTCCGGCGCTTGTTCTTTGGCCGTGATGAAATCCCGCTCGGCGTCATCCAATCGGCCTTCGTGCAGTGCAAGCAATCCGCTCTGCATCGCCACATGCCATGTCGGTGTTGTCACATCGGCTAACACACGGCGCGCTGATTCGAAATCGCCGTCGCGCCGGTACATGCGGGCAATCCACGCCGATGTGTTCGCGCTACGGCTATCCGGCGGTAACACGGCTTCCAGTTGCCGCGTTTGTTCAGTGCCTTGGACCGCGGGCTGGCCGGCACGTTGGCGGGCTGTGGCTTCGACTAATGCCAGGCGCTCATGGTGAAAGCCATTGGCCCTGGCCTGTCCCAACCACTCGACCGCTTCGGCTGGACGATCTGCTGCTAGTTCCGCCATGCCGTAACGGAAAGCGGCGGCGGCATTGTGACGGTTCAGACCCCACGCTGCGCGACGTTCCGGCGACAATTCGCTCCAGAACAACAACGCATCGGTGAAGTTCCCGGCCTTCCATGCTAACTGTCCGCGCAATGCATGGACCATTTCACGCATCGGACCCGCATCAAAAGTGGTCAGGTCCAGCGTGATGCATGCTTCATCATCCTTGTCCTGCCAATTCAAGATCACCGCCCGCAAATACGCCGCCTCCGCAGCCAGCGCCGGGTCCGACCTGGCGATGGTGATTTCTTCCGCCGCGCGAATGTCATCACCGGCCAAGGCAAATGACGCCGCGGCCAGCAACGATCGCACCGTTTCGGTTGTTCCGCCGCGGTTGAACAGCGGGGCCAACGACGCCAATTTATCGAAATCGCGCCGCTGCCATGCCAGTGCCGCCAACCCGGTGATCGGCTCCGAAGCCTGCGGGGTAAGCGATCGCGATTGCCCAAACAGTTCTTCGGCGACCTCATAATTCTGCGCGGCAAGTGCAATGCGTGCCGTCATCGCAAGCAGCTTGGCTCGCTGCGGCCCGGCCGCCATAACACAAGCGTCGGTCAGGTGTTCAAGAGCCTCGGCGGCTTTGCCATCGCGCCGTTCGATCAACGCGCGCCGGACCAGCGGCCGTGCATCGTGCGGATGGTGCTTGGTCCACGTATCCAGATATTGTGCAACGTCGGCGTGGTCACCCCGGCGGTCAGCCTGCTCCGCGAGCAAATCAAGTGTCAATGCCCGGGTTGGCCCAAGACGAAACGCCAAGTCCAACACTGCGCGACCGTCATCGGGCCTGTCATCGGCAACGCAGCGGCGCACTTCGTCAATCAACGTTCGCTCGGCAATCGCACCATAAAGTGGGCCAGGTGCGTCCGGGTAGCGGCCAGGATGTCGCTGAACCCATCGTTCGAGGTATTGCCGTTCCGCGCGAGCGAAGTTCCATTTGTGTTCGGCGAACAGGCGTTTCAAGAGTTCACGCTCACGAAAGGCACGATCAAAGAGTTTTTCGTCATTGCCGACACGGGCGTTGTTCTCAGTCGCCGCTCGGACATACGCAACGGCGATCTCCATCGGAAGTGTGTTTTCATCGTTAGCGAGGTGGTCGTAGGTTTCCAGCGCCACAGCGTCATGGGCATCGGTCGCCGCGAAAGCGCGGGCCAATGCCAGGCGATGCGCCGGCGTCAAATCAACATCGGCTTTCTTCGCTTCCAGTACAACTTCCCGGGCCACACGTGCCCATTCCATGTCGCCGCGAGCATCGACGGTCGTCAATACACTCAAGGCGTGCTGCATGTGCCTCATATGGTCGGCCGGTTTGATCGCCCGTGACCGCGCCAAACTGAGTGCTAAATGACCCATTAGAGCTGGCGATGGTGGATTCTCCTGTTCAAAAGCTGCTTGCAAATGTGGCAAAGCATCGTCATGCAAACTCGACCGCGACAGGCTCAGTCCCAAGCCTTTACGCACCTCAAGCGTATGATCGCCGGCTGAGTATGACTGATAATAGATCGTAGCGGCATCTGTGGAGCGATCGCAAAGTTCCAGCGCCGCGGCAAGTGATCGCCGCGCAAGTGCCAGCGATTCTTCGATGCGCTCCAATCCCAGCGGACAACCGATGGGCGCTCGCCGTGCCAGCGCCGCCAACCATGACCGAGGCCCAAGCGCCGACCAAATGGCATTCGGCGTCTTGGCGAACTTGACGAGTCCGTTCGGCCCGGTCGCCTTTTCCAGCAATTGAACTGCCGTGTTTGCGTCGCCACCGGCCGTGATCAGTGCCGTGCCAAGTTGCACCCAGATGATTGGACATTCCGGTGCCAGATCTTCCGCCTGACGCAGACACTCCACCGCGCCGTTCGGTTGGTCCTGACGGAGCAACAAAGTGCCGAGGTATAAAGCCGGGTCGGGCACACGGGCCGCGGCGATTGCGTCATGGAGTGCTTCGCGTGCTGAGTCCATTCTCCCTGCGTAAAGGTGATGCAGCGCAAGCCAAAACGATCCTTCGGGATGAGCGCTCTCGACGCGGTTGATTTCCTGGGCCAATCGGCGAATCTCGTCGGCTTTGGGATCGCTGGCGATCCGCCGGCGCAGTTCGGCTAGTAGCAGTTCGGCGATACGCTTGTCGAACTCGGCCTCCGGCAAACCAAGTCGGTCGCCGGCACCGCGCATCAACTCCAGTGCTTCGGCATAGCGCCGACCCTGGAGCGACAACTCAGCAGCCCGATAAAGGCAGTCTCCTTCAAAGTTCTGAATGCGCGAATCGAAGTGCGGGTCGGGCCTCTTGGCGTTGCGAAGTTGCCCGCCTGCCGCAAACGCTGCCTGCCAATCACCGGTTGCCAGGAGCTTGCGCGCTCGACGCAGTCCCTGTTCCCGCGGTGAAATTCGTACCAAAAGCGGCACGCCACCCGGGCGAATCACCCATAGCAATGCGCAAATAAACAACGCCAGACTGATCGTCAGCGTTCCATAGTTGATCAGGTGTATGAGTAGCGCGGGCATCAGAGGTTCGTGCCAGAGGAAACCGGGGGGCGGGCTAATCCACCGATGCTACCCGCGCGTGGCGACCGGAGCAAGAATACCCGGCTGGGCCAGCCGGGCAAGCCCGCGCGGTCCTGCCGACCTTAGCGACCCTCGGGCATGGTCGTTCTGGTCGTATCGAACTACGTGTGGTGATTGCAGCGGCGACATCAATGCACCGGCATGGCGTTTCTCCTAATCTGACTGCGTGGCACCCATTTGTTACTTTAGCGGTCGTTTTCTTGCTTTCGGCGTGGCCGGCCTCGCTTGGCACGACGCCGGAGTCGTCTACGGCGCCACGGCTACCGATCTGATTCGTACGTTTCGCCATCGTCTGTTTCGACTGGATGCACACGTTCGTCGTTTTCGAGAGAGTTGCGACTTGTGCCGTATACCGCTCGCGGCGGCGGATGCGGAGTTAGGTAACATCGCCGAAGAGTTGGCGCTGCACAATGCAAGACTGATTTCGACCGATTCCGATTTGGCCCTCGTAATGTTTGCCACTCCTGGGCCGCTTGGGCGATTCACCGGTGCGTCGGTCGATGGCCCGCCGACATTGGCGATGCATACATTCCCGCTACCGTTCGAGCGGTACCGCCGAATGTTTGTCGAAGGTGCCCGGCTGGCCATCCCACCGACCCGTCATGTGCCGTCGGCGTCCGTGGATCGCCGAGCGAAGCAGCGGAGCCGGATGCATTGGTGGATCGCCGCACACGAAATCGACCCGGCAACCGATGCATTGTTGCTCGATGATAACGGCTTTGTCACTGAAACCGCCGCCGCGAATATGATTGCCGTCATTGGCAACGAGTTGATCGTGCCGCCGAACTGTTTGCCGGGGATCAGCCTGCAACTCGTTCGAGAACTTGCGGAGGCTGCCGACATTCACTCGCGCGAACAGCCGCTCACTCCAGCACAATGTCTAGCAGCAGAAGAGTTGATAGTGACCTCGTCCACGTATTGTCTCGCCGGTGTCAGTCAACTTGATGGCCACGCTCTTCAGTGGCCCGGACCGGTGTATTCGAAGTTGTTGGCCGCATATTCGCAACATGTCGGCATTGATGTTAAAGCGCAAATCCTCACCGCACGATAGGCAATTATTCGGACGCCTTGCTCACTACATCAAGGATCTTTTGTTCCCGCGCTTGCAAAGATTCACCCTGAAGAGCGAGAATCACGTGGTAAAGCAAGCCTATGGCCGCAAGTTGGAACAATGCGCCGATGAGAAATACGGGCAAGCGTGGCGTCCACTGGAAGTAAACAAGCAGAAACTCCGCCAACCAGGGCAGCAATGTCGGTGCCATCGCCAGCGGTAACGAGAACGTGAATAATACCTGCAACAACACCAGCATCACACGCGGGTTGCTCGGCTTCATCGAGCCGGCGGCAATCGGCATCGGCGCGAAAATTGAAAGCCAATTCGCCATCATGCAAAAAACGAGAAACATGGCAATTGATTGCGGTACCATCGCCGCCAAATGATCAAGATGCATCGGTCGCAGCACTTGCACCAAGGCAATGAGCAACCAACTCATGCCGAGGGCCAATGGTGCCACGGAGAGGTTCTTGCCAAACAAGATGTCACGGCGCGGTGCCGGACACAATACAAAAACGCGGAAGCCGCCGCGATCGAAGCCGAATTGGTTACCGACGAACTGCACCATGCCGAAAAACGTCATCGCCACTGCGCCAATGGCCATGATCGACCGAATCGGCGTGTCGATGTCCGTCGACTCCCGAAACATCATCGAACCAAAAACAAATGCAAGTATGATCGGTGAGAGCAACATCATCTTCGCTTCCGGCGCTCGCACGATGGACCGGAAGCAACTGACGGCGATGGCCGAAGCGTATTCCGATACCAGCGGCACACGACGTTCAAGCAGTTGCGTGGATGACCCGGCCGTCTGCGCCGTTTTCACGACCGGCTTCAGCGACTTGAGCTTGCCAGTGCCTTGATTGAATTGGCCCGTGTAGTAACGAATGGTTGTGCGATATGATCGCCACAGACTGGCCGCGCTGATGAGCGACATGCCGGCAATACCCGCAAGCGCCGGCCAAATAACGCCCTGCGCCGCCGACATCACACCCCACGGCAACCAGCCCGGCGGAAACACCTGATTACCTAACAGCGCCCATTCTTGGGTTAGTTGACTCGAATGTTCATGGTCCGTCTTTGCTCGCTCGGTCTCGCGGCGAATCTCGGAAACCTGGTTGAGATATTCCGACGGCGTGATCTCGCCGGCTTGCCGTTTGTTCCACAATTCCGTCTCCTGTTCGAGATGTTTCACAGCCGCGTGTTTTCTCTCAGTTCGCCCCGGCGACCACATGCTGAACAACGTGGGCAATTGCGCCAGTCCTACAAACACAAACGTGATACCGAAGATGATCGACCGCCGGCGGCGTGGGTTGGACATCATCGCGGCAAGCCAGCCGCGAAACTGATATGTGAGTGCCGTCACCATCAGAAAGAACGCGGCGATCAACGGCAGCGCCCACAACAACGCCGGTCCGCGATCCAATGCCAGCCCCACCGCTAGACCAACCATTGTCGGCAGAAAATATACGACAGACAACGCCATCCACGAGCTGATGTAGTTAATGAGGAATACGCCCGAGAGCGGCACGGGCAGGTGCAGAAACTTTTCGGGTGACACCGTTTCAGAACGCTGCAATTCGGTGACAACGCCGATCAACCAAAACATCAGGAAGACACACACCAGCCCGTCCCAAATTGCCAATAACGTGAATGCCGAGAAATCATGCAGGAGATAATGTCCAACGGGTATCGCCGACACGAATGACATTACCGCAAGCAACAATAACAGCGCGAAAAAGATGGCCGTGATGACGGCGTTGACTGTGCCCAAACGCTTGATTTGATTCACGCGAATGCGCCAGCGGAGCCAGAAGACCGTGCGGAGGTGCTGCCAAATCACGGCGCTTTCCCCTCCAGCCAATTGATCTTCGGTGCCGGCTCTGAATCCGCGCCCGCTTTTTCCAAGAAGCGCTGCTCTAACGTGGCTCCGCGGCGTAACTCTTCAAGCGAAGTCTGCTCGACAAGATTGCCCTTCACGATGATGCCGACATGCGTGCACAGCTTTTCGACGATTTCCAATACGTGAGAAGTCAGAAACACCGTCGAACCGCGGTGGACGAATCCCGCCAGCAAATCACGGATCGTCCGCGAAGTGACGGCATCAACACCCTCGAACGGCTCGTCCAGGAACAACAAGTCCGGATTCGGCAACAGCGCCGCGGCCAGGGCCAGCTTTTTCTTCATGCCGTGAGAATACTCCACGGTTAGTTTTTTCGCCTCGTCGTCGAGGGCCAGCGCGGGCAGAAGCTCATCGATACGGCTGCGAATGGTATCGCGCGGCAACAAATACATGCGCCCGACGAACGTGAGGTACTCGCGCGCCGTCAAGTTGTCGAACAATGCCAAGTCTTCGGGCACCACGCCGACGCGACTCTTCACCGCGAGTGCCGCCTTCGGGTCGCGTACATCCTGGCCAAGCACGCGAATGTCGCCATCCGTCGGTGCGAGCAGCCCTGTCAGCATCTTAATCGTGGTGGATTTGCCCGCGCCGTTAGGCCCGAGAAAGCCGTAGAAAGTGCCGCTTTCGACTTTCACATCGATGGCGTTGACAGCAAGAAAGTCGCCAAAGCGCCGCGAGAGTTTGTGCGTTTCAATGGCGAGAGGCATTGGCAGTGTCCCGCATCCTGCAGCACGGTGACTCGCACCGGCTGCCAAGAGTGTCAGAACACAGACTATGACTTCCCACAGGATTTTGACGCATCACGCCATCGATTAGCCGACTTTGCGTGATGCCTTCCACAGCATGTACGTAACTCGGCGACGAAGCGATCGCAATTTTTGCGTGCGGTCGCGGATGTAGCCTGAGTAGACGCAATAAATGCCGGCAACGGCCAAGCCGGAAAAGGCGTATGTAAGTGCTTCCATGTTAGGACTCCGCGGGCGGTGACGGGAGCCGCGCGATGTGGGTGAAACCGGCTGGCTCGCCATCGAACCAACTCGTGTTCACACAATTCATAGTCTAATTTTGCACGACTGTCAAACGTGTCCGTGTCGCTAATGTTGGAACATTCCGCACTTTGCATCGAGCCATTCCATGACACGCCGCAAGGCCACTTCGGCATTGTGCGCGACGCGGCTACACTGACGGCAGTGGGCCGCATTGTGAGAATTCATAACCGTTTGCGGCCGGCAACTATTGCCCTATTGGAAGGACCAGATGACTCTTTGTTGACCACCGTGCGACGCAAATGGTGGTTTTCAGCACCGACAGTTCTGGACGCCGACAACGAAGTCATCGCCACGTATCGGCGCGGGCGGCTGCAATGGCCTGATGGGCGCATTATTGCCGGCCGCGTGAGCCTTGGACCTGAGCGCGGTGAGTTTCGCGCCGCCGCCCGCGTGGAACTCGCCCACTGGATCGTTGACGTCAGCGGTCTGCATCTAGATTTTCATCCGCGCATTGTGGACGAGCCACTGATCAAGATGGCGATTTTGGGCACGGTCATTGGTCATTATTAAGCGAATTGGCACCTTGCTTACTTCGTAAAAATCCCGCACGAATTAACCAATCGCCCTGGCGCTTACTTCGTGCGCGGCTCCGCGTGTCTCAAACAATCTTCTGAATCTCAGTCTGCGGCGTGCCACCGGTCACATGCACGCCTCCATCCTTGTCGATGTAAACATCCACCTCGCTGCGGACGCCGAACTCGGGCAAATAAATCCCGGGCTCAATTGAGAAACACGTGCGCGGCATCACCGTACGTTCGTCGTGGCATTCGAAGTCGTCCATGTTAGCGCCGTTGCCATGGACTTCCTCGCCGATGGAGTGGCCCGTGCGGTGGGTGAAGTATTGGCCGTAGCCGGCCTTCTCGATTACATCGCGGGTAGCCCGGTCCACATTCCAGCCTTGAATCGTCTCCTTGTTGGCAAAGGCATCTTTCACCCGCTTAATGCCCGCATCACGAGCGGCGGCGACGATGTTGAATATCTTGACGTATTGCTCAGGCACGTTTTCGCCGGTGAAACCGACGCGGGTCAGATCGCTGTACACAGCTCGCGGCTTGTCGAACTTGGCCCACAGATCGACCAGTACGAATTGATTCTTACCGATGTTGCCTGCATCGCCGGGCCGCGGCTCGTAATGCGGGTCGCCCGAGTGGGGGCCGACGCCCACAATGGGCGGGTGATCGCAGATCATGCCGTTTTCATGGAAATGATCGACGATGCGTTTCTGCACTTCGAGTTCATGCACGGACCCGGCGGACTTTACCTTATCCGCGATAAATCGGAAAACGATATCGTAAGCGGAGCGTGTGTGCACAGCCGCCTGTTGATGCATCGTCCATTGGTCGTCGTCCCATGCTGCTTCGAACATTTGAATGAGATCGCCGGATGGAACGAGACTCACGCCGAACGACTTCACTACCTCGATCGTGCCGGCATCGACGCGCGAGATGTACGGAATGGCGTTTCGCGGCACATACTCCATGGCGATACGTTTTGACCCGCTCACAAGCTGGCCGACGCCGGCTTCCAGTTCCTGCCATGTAGAGTATTGAATCGCGGTGCCGGGCTGATGGTCGAGTGCCGCCGGCTCAATGCGGTGGACGAGCTTCTTCGGTTCGCCGTTGGCCGGGATAAAGTAGAACCACCGCCGCGACAGGAACTTCGTGTCGGGGATGCCGGCGATGCGTTTGGCCAGGACATTGATGCCGCGGAAGTCGTACAACAACCATCCATCGAGGCCCTGGCTGCGGATGGCTGTTTGGATCGCACTAATCTCGGCCATGAATCGCCTCCGACGGTTGTTCAATTCACATGCGGGCACCGTCTTAATCTAGGAACTTCCCCAGGAACCCGGACATGACAACTCGACTCGTCGCTGTCACGACTCTCTTGGTGTGTGGAACCCTCGGCATGACGCAGACGCGGCCGCAATATCCGGCCACCAAATCGGAACCCATCGTCGATACGCTTCACGGCACGGCGGTGCCCGACCCCTACCGCTGGCTCGAAGAGGGCGATAACCCTGCCGTCAAAGAATGGACCGAAAAACAGAACGCTTACACGCGCAGTTTTCTCGACAAGCTACCGGGGCGCGACGATATCCGCGCCAGGCTCGACACGCTGACGCAGATCACCGGCATTGGCGTACCGCACCCGGCCAGCGGCAAGTATTTTTACGTCAAGCGCGAAGGCAAGCAGAATCAACCAGTGTTGTATGTGCGTGAAGGCGTCAACGGCGCTGATCGTGAGTTGTTGAACG
This sequence comes from Gemmataceae bacterium, assembly GCA_031396905.1. Taxonomy (GTDB): domain Bacteria; phylum Planctomycetota; class Planctomycetia; order Gemmatales; family Gemmataceae; genus JAIBBI01. The sequence continues at coordinate 5,881 of JANNLP010000476.1, read as the reverse complement.
TTAACGCGCTGGCTGCCGATGGCACCACCGCGCTTGACTGGAACTTCCCAAGCAAAGATGGCCGGCTGCTTGCTTATGGTCTATCCGTTGGCGGCAATGAGCAATCGACTTTGCGTATCCGTGACGTTGCCACCGGAAATGATCTGCCTGACACGATTCCCAACGCACGGGCCTGTTCACTGGCTTGGCTGCCCGACGCCAGCGGCTTTTACTACACCCGTTATCCAAAGGCCGGCAGCGTGCCAAAAGGTGAAGAGGCCTACCATCGGCGCGTGTTTTTCCACAAGCTTGGCGACAATCCAGACAAAGACCTGAACGTTTTCGGTACGGGCCGGTCCAAGGAAGATTGGCCGAACATCGCCTTGTCGCCGAACGGACGCTGGCTCGTGGTCACACCTCAACAGGGCTGGGCCAAGTCCGAAATCTACGTTGCCGACACAACCAAGAAGCCGCTGGACTTCAAGCCACTTGTGGAAAAGGTGCCGGCACTTTTTTCAGCCATCGTCAGCGACAACGCCATCTATATTCGCACCAATGATAAGGCGCCGAGATACAAACTTTATGCCGTGAATCCGAATCATCTGGAACGCACTGCTTGGAAAGAGATCATCCCGGAAGGCCAGGATGTGCTGGAAAACGTCTATGTCATTGATCAGACTCTTGCGACCGTGTCGATGCTCAAGGCCTCGTCGCGGCTGCGGCTGCGCGGGCTGGACGGCAAGCTTAAACGCGAAATCGAACTGCCAATGCTCGGTTCCATCGTCGGCGTCGGCAGCGAAATGAACGGCAAGGAACTGTTTTACGGCTTCCAATCGTTCACCCGGCCGCAGGAAATCATGCGTGTCAATCTTGCCAACGACGAATCGAAACAGTGGGCGGCCGTGAAGGTTGACATCAATTTCGACGAGTACGAAGTCAAACAGGTGGAGTACCCCTCCAAGGATGGCACGAAGATCACGATGTTTTTGGCTGGCAAGAAAGGCCTGAAGTGGGACGGCAACAATCCCACCATCCTTTACGGCTACGGCGGATTCAACATCAATCTCACGCCATCGTTCAGCGCGGCCCGCTTCACATTCCTGGAGCGCGGCGGCGTGCTGGCCATCGCCAACCTGCGCGGCGGCGGCGAGTACGGCGAAGAATGGCATCAGGCCGGCATGATGGGCAACAAACAAAACGTCTTCAACGATTTCATCGCCGCCGGCGAGTGGCTTGTCAAGGAAAAGGTCACATCGCCCAACAAGCTGGCCATTCAAGGCGGGTCCAATGGCGGCCTGCTCACCGGCGCGGCCATGACGCAACGGCCCGACCTGTTTCGCGCGGTCGTGTGCCAGGTGCCGCTACTTGATATGGTGCGCTATCATCAGTTCCTGATTGCCCGGCTGTGGATACCCGAGTACGGCTCGGCAGATCAATCGGATCAATTCCAGTGGCTGCACGCGTATTCGCCCTACCACCACGTGAAGAACGGTGAGAAGTATCCAGCCACGCTGTTCACCGCAGGCGAAGGCGATAGCCGCGTGGATCCGCTGCATGCCCGGAAGATGGCCGCACGAGTGCAGGAGGCCAATGCGTCGCCGCATCCAATTCTCGTCCGCATCGAGACCAAGGCCGGCCACGGCGCGGGCAAACCGCGCGGTAAACAGCTCGACGAGTTGACTGATGTCTACTCGTTCCTGTTCAACCAACTGGGCGTGACGAACTAAGTGGGGAATCGATGCAAGTACGCTGCAAGCACTTTCAGTCGAGTACGCATAGCTGGGACAAAATGTTCAGCGATGCGGCCGATTTCGCGTCGAGATTGCCCGCCACGCATCGGTTGATCAACATCTCCCATTCCTGCGATAGCGGCGCGGGCGTCGTCTGCGTTTGGTTCTGGGTTCCGGACGAACAGGACGACGAGGATTCCGTCTTTTGAATCTGACCAGCGATCTGCCGCTCACCGATCCGCGGCATCCATTTCACGCCGTCCACATGGCGATGGCGCTCGAAGAAGCCCGAGCTGCCGCCGACGACGATGAAGTACCCATCGGCGCCGTCATCGTTTCCATGAAAGACGGGGTGTTGGCCCGCGCCCACAATCAGCGCGAGCAGTTGCGCGATCCCACCGCTCATGCGGAGATGATCGCCATCACGCAAGCGGCTCAGTCAATGCCCTCGTGGCGACTGGAAAACTGCATCCTCTATGTCACGCTGGAGCCATGCCCGATGTGTGCCGGGGCCATCGTGCAAGCTCGTGTATCAATGGTGGTTTATGGCGCCGCCGATCCTAAAGCCGGCGCGTGCCACACGCTCTACAACATTACGAACGATGCCCGTTTGAATCACCGATGTGCCGTCGTCACCGGCGTGCTGGCCGATGAATGTGCCGGCGTTTTGAGCGACTTTTTCGCGCGGAAGCGGTCCGTCAAATCCGCAAAGTCATTGAATTTCGGCGTCAATTGATCGACGATCATGGTCGACTCATGCTACCGCTTTGTACAAGCGTGGTTTCTCGATTGGTTGGCTGTGACGCAACGAAGCCTGGATGAAACAGTCGAAGAGTTGCAGATCGAGGGCGGCTGCCGTCTCCGCTTCGGGGTGCCACTGTACGCCGATGAAGAACCAACTCGGGTCGGTCGATTCAATGGCTTCAATGGTTTCATCCGGGCAGCGGGCACCGACACGAAGGCCTTTGCCGAGCGATTTGATGCATTGATGATGGCCGCTGTTGACACGCAGTTCGCCGCCGCCGTAAATGTCGTCCATGAGCGATTTCGGTTCGACGGTGACCATATGACGGTGCGGCCCGCCGGATGGGTCGAAATGCGGCATCGCTTTCGGGCATTCGAGCGGAATGTGAAGGAACAGCGAGCCGCCCAGGGCGACGTTGACCATCTGCATGCCGACGCCGATTGCCAGGAGCGGAATCTTGCGTTCCATGATGCGCTTGAGCAAACGGAAGTCGCTCTCTTCGCGGCGGGCGGCCATCGGCGTCACGGTGCAATGCGTCGGTTGATTCTGCCGGCGCGGATCGAGATCAAGTCCGCCCGTCAGCACCATGGCATCGACGCGGTCGAGCAGCAGATCGATTTCCCAATCCTTGGTGGTGGTGGGAAAGATGATGGGCAGGCCGCCGGTGTTGTAGATGGTGTCGGTGTAGCCGAGATTGAGGCGGTGCATCTGCGGCAGCGTCTTACTGGCCGGGGCAAAATCCGCATTGATGCCGATAACGGGGCGAGGCTGCTTCGCTGCCATGAGTCGATCTCCATCCGTGGAAAACTGCAGGTTTAGCCGAGCGTCCCTACCCGGCCGTCGCCCCAGGCCGGAGCGTGGGGGGTGGGCGTTATAGCCTCGCGACACCGATCTTGGCAATAGCAATTTTTCACGCGGCAAACTGGGCAATCTGGATGAGAACCGCCGCGATGCAACGTGCGGTACTGGCATTCTAAATTCGATCATGTGGGCCTGCTATTTTTTCGTTACTTTTTCGTCTGTTCTGCGTTCCTTTGCGGCCATTCCTCTATCCCAATCGTGCAGTCGCTCCTGCCTGAAAGTCCACGACCTCAATCTCAACATTCGAGTAGCCATTCCACGTGTTGATCTTGGGCACGAAGGCGAGACAACACTTGCCTGCTTCGGACATCAATTCTTCCGCTCGTTCCGCCATGCCCCAGCCGACGGCGCGTATGCGCGTGCCGCCCTGGCTCACGCGCAGGTTCAAGTGCCGTTCACCCGCGCCCATCTTCTTCGGTTGATCAACCACTTGCAATCCGGCGGCGAGGAAGCGCGGCCGAGGATTGTCGGCACCATATGGCTCGAGTGCGTCAAGACTCTTAACGACATTGTGTGTCAGTGCCGAAAGCGGCACTTCGGCATCGAGTTTCAACGATGGCACCGGCGGTCCATCCGGAAAATGCCTGCTGGCGACAGCGACAAACCGCTCGCGCAGTTCCTTAATGCGCGAAGGCGCAAGACGAAAGCCCGCGGCGGCGGCGTGGCCACCGTGAGCGCGCAACACATCGTCGCACTCGGCCAGCGCCTTGTGCAATTCGAAGCCGGGAATCGAGCGGCCGCTGCCGGTGGCTTCTTCGGTGCCGATGGCGATGAGAAGAGTCGGCTTGCCGAATTGATCGGCGAGCCGCCCGGCAACGATGCCGACGACGCCGGCGTGCCAATCGGCACTGGCCAACACAAGGGCCGGCGCATCAGCGAAGCCGGCTGCCAACTCGCGGGCCTCGGCGAGAATCTTGCGTTCGGTGAATTGGCGCTGTTGATTCTGCCCTTCAATGTATGTGGCCAAGTCCTTGGCACGTTGTTCGCTCGGCGTGGTCAGCAACTCCACGACCATGCGGGCACAACCCAGCCGGCCGGCGGCGTTCAGGCGCGGTGCGATCTTGAAGGCAATGTCCTCGGCGCGAATTTGAGCCGCTTCGCCAAGTCCGGACAATGTCAGGAGTGCCTTCAGTCCTGGTGAAGGTTTCTGCGACAATCGGCTCAGCCCATGTTTCACCAGAACTCGGTTTTCATCGCGCAGCGGCATCACGTCGGCCACCAAACCAATCGCCGCCAGGCACACTGCATTCAGCAGGATTTCCCGCAAGTGGGTTTCGACTTTCGGCCCGCCGCTGGCCAACGTGCCGATCAACCATGCCAGCTTGAATGCGACGCCAGCGCCGGACAAGCCGGCAAACGGATATGGTGAACCCGGCAAGCGCGGATGCACGAGTACGGCCGCATCTGGCAGTTCGCTTTTGAATTCATGGTGATCGGTGACGATCAGTTGCAAGCCAAGTCGCCGCGCTTCGATCGCTTCTTGCAGACTGGCGATGCCGCAATCGACGGTGATGACGATCTCGGTTCCCGCTGCCGCCAATTCACGCAGCGCTTCAACGTTGAGTCCGTATCCTTCTTCCAGACGATTGGGCAGATAGTAATCGACAACCGCGCCAACGGCGGTGAGGACTTGCAGCAAAATCGAAGTGCCCGTGATGCCGTCGGCATCGTAGTCACCGTAGATGCAGATGCGTTTCTTGGCTTGAACCGCCTGCCAGATGCGCTCGGCCGCCTCGCTGGCACCGGGCAATTGCTCGGGCGCGTGCATCCCGGTGAGTGGCGATTGCAGAAACAACAAGGCGTCGTTGGCTTCGGTAATGCCGCGATTCAACAGCACCTGGCTAACGATTGGCGACAGCTGCGCCGCTCGGGCCAACCGGTCGATCCCGGCCGGGTCGTGTGGCAGCAAATGCCACTGCTTGACAACAGATTGCAAGGTCCATCTCCCCAGTATCGATCTCAACTGGGTGTTATACGGGATTGGCCTCGCACGCATTGGTGCCGGCGGCCATCGAGCTATTGATCGTGTTTGCAATGCGACCATCGCGTTGACTCCCTGGTTTGGCGGCAATCGTTCACCGCCGCTGTGTTGTTGTCTTGTCCGCATCGCAACACTGCATCCGATGAGATCAGTGCCGTTGTTAACCGCCTGTCAATCAGCGGAGATACGTCCCCCGACGCTCCATGCTGCGACTTGCTGACATGTGCGCGCAGTATCACACAAGCGCGCAAGAACGGTGATGCGGGCGGGGCGATTGTGTCATGTTCCGGATCCATCCGCTTACGATCCCCCTCTCTCACTCGAGGGGCGCTATGCCGGGTCCTTCCGCGGAAGCCCCTCTCTCACTCGAGGGGATTGTTCGAGATCCTTCCCATCTAGCCCTCCATCTCACTCGGAGGGATTGTTGGCAGACCAGAGTAAGTGTTTGCACACCTATCTGTTCGTCGCTGTTTGCAGGGAGGTAGTGGTGGTAGTAGTGGTGGTTGTCAGCGACAATTCCATCGGACAGGTCATGTCAAACCCGCCCGCATCACCAGTTCCCGCAGTCACAACTCCGGCCGATTG
>JANNLP010000468.1:0-10200 GCA_031396905.1 Gemmataceae bacterium | reverse complement strand
ACCAGTCGCGCCAATTCGATTCTAGCATTCGACTTGCGCGGACCGACCCTACGACCGGAACCGGGATTCTCTTGTGGTATCCGTCGTTGCCCAGACTTCGCGACCCGAATGGTCGAATGGGTGCCGTCCCCATACGTTCGTTGACATCTCATTTCCGATGCCTTAAAACGAATGGGAATGATTCGCGGGGTCGCTAGTTTGCCACCTCAATCTCCCGGCCGCCAATGCATGACGCACATCAAGCCCGGCGGCGTTCGTAGTGCCATCTCAACCCATTATGGTACGGCGGCGTAAAGGCGCCTTCGTTACCGACGGGGACGGAGTCTGCGCTGACCGCGGATAAACCTGTAGCCGACTGTTACTTTTACTCGCATGGGCCGAACGGCCGATGTCAGGAACGTGATCCATGTCTGATTTGGTTTTGGTGACAGGGGCCGGTGGGTTCATCGGCGGCCACTTGGCGGGTGAACTATTGAAAGACGGATTCCGAGTCCGCGCCGTCGATCAGAAGCCGCTGACCGATTGGTGGCAGAAACACGATCCCGCCGAAAACCTCTGCCTCGACTTGAAGTCGTTGGACCAATGTCAGAAGGCAGTCGCCGGCACGCAACGTGTCTTCAATCTCGCTGCCGACATGGGCGGCATGGGCTTCATCGAAAACAACAAGGCCCTATGCATGTTAAGTGTGCTCATCAACACGCACATGTTGATGGCTGCGAAAGACGCGGGCGTGAAACGCTACTTCTATTCCAGTTCCGCCTGTGTGTACGCCGCCGACAAGCAGACCAATTTCGACGTCACGGCATTGAAGGAAGCGGATGCATATCCCGCGATGCCGGAAGATGGCTACGGCTGGGAGAAACTCTTCAGCGAACGCATGTGCCGGCACTTCCGCGAGGATTATGGCTTGGCGACGCGTCAGGCACGCTATCACAACGTGTACGGCCCGAAAGGCACCTGGAAGGGCGGACGCGAAAAGGCGCCTGCGGCCATCTGTCGCAAAGTGATCGAAGCCAAGTTGAGTGGCAATCACGAAATTGAAATCTGGGGCGACGGCCAGCAGACGCGCAGCTTCATGTATATCGACGACTGCCTGTACGGCACGCGAAAGATCATGGATAGCGACATTCTTGAACCGATGAATCTCGGCTCCGATGAATTGGTGACCATCAACGGCCTTGTGGATATCGTCGAGAACATTGCCGGCTTGAAGCTGAAGCGAAACTACAATCTCAGCGCCCCCAAGGGTGTGAATGGCCGCAACAGCGACAATACCATGATCCAGGCCAATCTCGGCTGGGCACCGCCGACGAAGCTGCGTGATGGGTTGGAAAAGACCTATGCCTGGGTCCACGATCAGATTGTGAACAAGCGACCGTGTCCGGTGTATTGACGATTGAACCCAGGCGTCGCGATGCGATGAACTATGCGACGTCCGCACGTCAGGCTGTTTTATCACGTCTTTCATCCCTGCGAAAACGTGAGCGCTCGCCATTTTGCCGACCTGGCCCGTGGCTTGTCGGATCGTGGGTGGGACGTGTCAGTGAGCACGGCCAACCGCGGCTATCCGGATGGCTCGCAAAAATATTCGGCGCGTGAAGATTGGGACGGCGTGCGCATATGCCGGGTGTGGCGACCGAATTGGAACCAGTCGCGCAATCTCGGCCGGCTGGGCAATGCCGCATGGATGATTGCCGCGTGGAGTCTGCAGGCGTTGAAGCCCTGGAATCGACCCGATGTTGTCGTCATTGGCACCGATCCGATCCTCAGTGTCCTCGCCGCGATACCGTGGCGACTCACCGGCGTCAAAGTCGCGCATTGGGGTTTCGACATATATCCGGAAGCGCCGGTGGCCGACGGAATGTTGAGAGAAGCGTCGCTGTTGGTTCGGACAATCAAGACGTTCCTTGGGTGGGCCTATCGGTCGTGCCATTTGATCGCGGACATCGGACCATGCATGCGCGACTTGTTGGGCCGCTATGGTAGCAAAGCGCGGACGGCGACGTTGACTCCGTGGGCATTGGTGGAACCGGACACGACCACTGCGCCCGATCCGCTGGTTCGGCAAGAACTTTTCGGCAATGCGCAACTCGGCCTGTTGTACTCCGGCACCTTTGGCCGGGCGCATTCATATGAAGAGTTGTTGGCTCTGGCGCGGGAACTACGCGGCGACTCGGTGGCGTTCTGTTTCGCGGGTCGCGGCAACCGCGCCGATCAATTGAAAGCCGCCGCGTCGCCAGACGATTCCAACATCCGCTTCGCCGACTTCGCTCCGGAAAGCGAATTAGAGAAGCGACTTGGCGCAGCCGACGTCCACTTGGCCAGTCTGCAGCCGGCATGGACGGGCACGGTCGTGCCCTCCAAGTTCTTCGGTTCGTTGGCGATTGGCCGACCTGTGGCCTTTGCCGGTGGTCCCGACGCCGCGATTGCCCAGTGGATCAGACAATATGATGTCGGTTGGTTGCTGACAAAAGACAACGTACCGGCCATCGCGGCGGAACTCAGGCAATTGGCGGATCAACCGGATCAATTGAGGCAGAAGCAAGATCATTGTCAACGGGTGTACCGCGAGCATTTCTCAAAGCAGCATGTGATCGAACGGTGGGATATTGAGTTGCGACAACTTCTGAATGTGAAAGGGCGGCCGACGACGCCGCGATCATGATGAAGGCAGTGATATTGTGCGGTGGCCAGGGCACCCGTATGCGGGAAGAAACGGAGTATCGACCCAAGCCGCTCGTGGATATCGGCGGCAAGCCGATTCTGTGGCACATCATGAAGCAATATGCCCATTTCGGCGTCCGCGATTTCGTATTGTGTCTCGGCTATCGGGGCGCCATGATCAAAGATTACTTTCTCAATTACGAGGCCATGAATAACGATTTCACGATCTGCCTCGGGCGGCAGAATGCCATCGCTTATCACGACGAACATCAGGAACAGGATTTCAATGTCACGCTGGCCGACACCGGCGCGGACAGCATGACCGGTGGCCGGGTCGCTCGTGTCGCCCGCTTTCTCAGCGGCGACCGATTCATGGTGACTTACGGAGATGGCGTCGCCGATCTGAATATCGGAAAGTTGCTGGAGTTCCACCAGTCGCACGGCAAGTTGGCGACCATCTCGACCATGCGGCCGACTTCGCGCTTCGGCATCCTGGATGTCGCCGACGATGGCATGGTCCGCCAGTTCGTCGAGAAGCCGCAACTCGATGGCTGGGCATCGTGCGGGTTCTTCATCTTCGAGAAGAAGGTGCTGGACTACCTGAGCGGCGATGATTGCGTTCTCGAACGCGAACCGTTGGAACGCCTCGCCCATGAAAGGCAACTCGTGGCGTTTCGTCATGAGGGATTTTTCTTCGCGATGGATACTTATCGTGAATTCATGCACCTGAACGAACTCTGGAATAGCGGGCAGGCACCTTGGAAAGTGTGGGAATGACCGGGTTCGACATCTATCGTGGCCGGCGCATATTGCTCACCGGACATACGGGCTTCAAAGGTTCCTGGCTGACCCTGTGGCTGACCGAGCTTGGGGCGCAGGTGCATGGCTATAGTCTGGCACCCGTGACAGAACCGAACTTGTTCGGCGAAGCTCGCGTGGAATCCGTATTGGCATCGCACACGATCGGCGACGTGCGCAACGCGGCCACGCTCACAGCCACTATGCAACGAGTAAAACCGGAAATCGTGTTTCACCTGGCAGCGCAGGCCATTGTTCGCCGTAGTTATCGTGAACCACGCGAGACTTGGGAGACCAACGTCCTCGGCACCGTGAATTTGCTGGAAGCAGTACGTATGACGCCGGGTGTTCGGGTTTGCCAGGTCATCACGTCCGACAAATGTTACGAGAATCCCGGTCAGGTCTGTGCGTTTCGTGAAACCGATGCAATGGGTGGGCACGATCCGTATTCTTCGAGCAAAGGCGCAGCCGAGATTGCCGTTTCAGCATGGCGACGTTCTTACTTCGCTGCCGAAAGCACCACCAGTATCGCCAGCGCCCGGGCCGGCAATGTCATCGGCGGCGGCGATTGGGCCGAGGATCGGCTGATTCCGGATTGTGTTCGCGCGTTGATGAAAGGTGAACCGATCCCGGTTCGAAATCCTCATGCGGTGCGGCCCTGGCAACATGTGCTGGAGCCGCTGGCAGGGTATCTCACTTTGGCGGCGGCACAATGGCGCGAGCCACAGACATTTGCCGATGGCTTAAACTTCGGCCCCCTGCCGAGCGGCAACCTCAACGTGGGCAAAGTCGCGGATGTGGTTGTGAAGAATTGGGGCAGCGGTCGTTGGCAGCACACAGGCAACGAGGCCGATCGCGATCAACTGCACGAAGCGCGTTTTCTGAAGCTCGACATCACTAAGGCGACGACTCTGCTCAATTGGCAGCCGGTGTTCACAGCCGAGGAAGCCATCGCCGAAACCGTGCAGTGGTATCGCCAGCGACATGCCGCCGGCACTGGTTTTGATGCAAAAGCTGCATGCCTCGAACAAATCCAGGCGTATTCACGGAGAGCGGCGTGACGGCCAACGAGTTGCGTGAACAAATCCTGTCGCTCGTCCGGCAATATCATGCCGTCGCGTTTCCACAGCGCGAGTTCGTGCCGGGGCAGTCTCCAGTCCTGTACGCTGGGCGCGTCTTTGACGCCGAGGAGATCGCCAAACTCGTCGATAGTTCCCTCGACTTTTGGCTGACCACCGGACGCTACGCCGCCGAGTTCGAGAAGCGTATCGCCGCGTGGTTCGGATTGCGCTCCGCGCTGTTATGCAACTCCGGCTCGTCAGCCGATTTGCTGGCGGTCACGTCGCTGACGTCGCCGCTGCTCGGTGATCGACAGTTGAAACGTGGCGACGAGGTCATTACCGTTGCCGCTGGGTTTCCAACGACGGTAAACCCGATCATCCAAAACGGGTTGGTTCCCGTTTTCGTGGATGTCGCGATTCCGACCTACAACATCGACGTGACCGCTCTTGAATCGGCACGAAGCGCGAAGACCCGCGCCGTGGTCATCGCACACACGCTCGGCAATCCATTCGATCTCGACGCCGTCACCGCATTTTGCAAGCAACACGATCTCTTCCTGGTTGAAGATTGTTGTGATGCGTTGGGTTCAACCTGGCGGGGAAAGCACGTCGGCTCGTTTGGCGATTTGGCGACCGTGAGTTTTTACCCGGCCCACCACATTACGATGGGTGAGGGCGGCTGCGTGCTGACAGATCGTCCGCTGCTGAAGAGGGTGGTCGAGTCATTCCGCGATTGGGGCCGCGACTGCTGGTGCGAACCGGGCAAGGACAACACGTGCGGCAAGCGCTTCGGCTGGGAGCTCGGCAAGTTGTCGCATGGCTACGATCACAAATACACTTACTCGCACATCGGCTACAACCTGAAACTCACCGACATGCAAGCAGCCATCGGCGTTGCTCAGCTCGACAAGTTGCCGAGCTTTGTCGCGGCGCGGCGGGCCAACTTCCGCACTCTGTATGATGGCTTGAAGGACTTGCAGGAGTTCCTGATCCTGCCGGAAGCGACGCCGGGCAGCGATCCAAGTTGGTTCGGCTTTCCCATCGCGGTGCGGCCGGACGCGCCATTTTCACGCAACGATGCCGTCACGTACTTTGAATCGCGTAAGATTGCCACACGGCTGTTGTTCGGCGGCAACCTCATCCGTCAGCCGGCTTACGACGGCGTGAATTGCCGCACCGTGGGCGACTTACCCAACTCCGACTTCGTGATGAACAACGTATTCTGGGTTGGCGTGTATCCCGGCATGACGCCCCCGCACCTCGACTATATGCTGACCTGCTTCCACGAACTGGCCAAAACTCGACCGTTGCCCGTCGCATGATGACCGACGATGAGTTTCAGGCGATCCTTGCCCGGTCGCCAGGGCAATGGTCGAGACTCAAAGGAGCCCGGCTGTTCGTGACCGGTGGAACCGGTTTTTTCGGCCGCTGGATTCTGTCACTTTTCGTTCGTGCCAACGATGAATTGGATTGCCGCGCCACGGCTATCGTGTTGACACGCGATGTGGGCCGTGCTCGCCAACAGTTGGGGCCGCTGGCCGAACATGACGCCATCGTTTTGCACGAAGGCAACGTCGTCGATTTCGCCGAGCCAACCGGGCAATTTGACTACGTATTGCAAATGGCCGGCGAGCCGCATGGACCTCGATATGAATCGAACCCGGTTGCGCTGGCCGCGGAAATGGTAGCTGGCACGCGGCGTGTGCTGCAATTCGCGGCGGCAACGCGGGCCGCACGATGTCTCTTCATTAGTAGCGGTGCCGTGTATGGGCCGCAATCGGATCGTGAATGTATCGACGAGGATACGCCGCCGCGACCGGAGCCATCGGCATCGCGTCGGGCCTATGCCGAAGCCAAACGCATCGGCGAGGAGATTGCATTGGCGAGCGGCGTGCCAACGATCATTGCACGACCGTTTGCGTTTATCGGACCGGGTTTGCCGTTGGATTCCAGTTTCGCGGCGAGCCAGTTTCTATCCGATGGCTTGGCGGGCCGACCGATTCGCGTGCAACATGGCAATGTGGTGCGATCGTATCTCGATGCCGCCGACTTGGCTGAGTGGCTGTGGACAATCTTGATGAGAGGCCAACCCGGCCGGGCATACAACGTGGGCAGCGACGTGCCGACGACGCTATCACAGTTGGCCCACACGGTCGCCGAACAATGTGGTGCGAATGTGAAGATTGACGACGAGTCGATTGCGGAACGCTATGTGGCGTCCACAAAGCGGGCTTCCGAAGAATTGAATCTGTCGCAAACGATCAATCTTTTGACCGCGGTCAAACGAACTGTGTCCTGGCACCGGCAGCGAGGTCATGCGTCACCCGGTCGTTGAATCCGATCTGCGCCGGATCGTGGCTGCTGATCTTCCCTGGCAGCAACTCGCCGGCGCGACGGTGCTGATTAGCGGTGCCGCTGGGTTCATTCCCGCCTACATGGTGGAGTCTTTGCTCGCGCTGAACGAGCAGAACCGGCCGGCCCATGTGATCGCGTTGGTTCGTAATCGCAAACGAGCCGAAGCGCGATTCGCGCGACACATCGGTACGGGTCAACTTGAATTGCTCGTACAGGATGTGTGTGCGGCGACTCCTTCCGATGTGCGTGCCGACTATGTCATACATGCCGCAGGCCAGGCAAGCCCTAAATATTATGGCACCGATCCTATCGGCACGATTGCGCCCAATGTGGCCGGCACGGCAAACCTGCTGGACTTGGCGAAGCGCAGCGGCAGCAGGAGTGTACTGTTCTTCAGCACGAGCGAAGTTTATGGCTCGCCGCCGTGCGTACCGACGCCGGAAAGCGCCTTGGGCGCGCTCGACCCGATGGATGTGCGCTCGTGCTACGGTGAATCGAAACGGCTCGGGGAAAACCTGTGCGTTGCCTACGCTCATCAACACGGTGTGCCGGCGAAGATTGTCCGGCCATTTCACACCTACGGGCCGGGAATGCAGCTCGACGATGGCCGTGTGTTCGCTGATTTCGTTGCTGACATCGTGGCGAAGCGGTCCATCGTACTCAAGAGTGCCGGCACGGCGACGCGGTCCTTTTGCTACCTGGCCGACGCCGTGATCGGCTTTTTCACCGTGCTATTCCAGGGTGACGTCGGCCAGGCATACAATGTGGGCAACCCCGACGGTGAGATTAGTATTCGTGGATTGGCCGAGTTGATGGTCGGCCTGTTCCCGGAACGTGACTTGAAAGTTGTTGCCGATGAAATGCCGCGCGGCAATGGTTACCTTGTCAGCGCCGTGAATCGAAGCTGCCCGGACATCGCCCGTGTTCGAGCCTTGGGATGGGAGCCAACGACCGGGTTGGCCGATGGGTTTCGCCGCACGGTGCAAAGTTACGGATGAACGAAACACTACGCCAATTGCGATCGAGTTTTGAGCGCGGGGACATCTCCAAGGCCGCGTTCATTGAGCGTATGCACGGCCGCCACGCACAGCTCTACGAATACGCCGACCTGTTGAACGAGTGCGCAGTCGCCGCCATCGAGATCAGCGCCGGCGCGGTCGTGATGGCGAGCCGCGATGGGCTGAAGTTTCATGTGGATCCGGCCGATTGGCGTGTCGCACCGGTGGAAGCCTTGAACTTCGGCACTTACGAAAATGCCGACGCGCAATTATTAGGTTCGCTTTTCGCGCCGGACCAAACTGTATTGGATGTCGGGGCGAACATTGGCTGGTATGCTTTGCATGCTGCCGACCGTTTCCCCTCATCGATCATTCACGCGTTCGAACCCGTGCCGCGCACGTTCGAGTATCTGCAACGCAATATCGCGATGAACGATCTCGACAATGTGATCGCGCACAATTTCGGACTCTCCGACCGCAGCGGCGACGTCTCCTTCTTCGTTTATCCCGAAGGATCGGGCGGGGCGTCGATGGCGAACACATCGGAGCGAGCCAGCGTGACGCAAGTCACCGCGAAGGTCCGCCGTTTGGATGAACTGGAACTGTCGCCAGATGTCATCAAGATCGATGTGGAGGGGGCGGAGTTGCTGACGTTTCGCGGTGGTATTGAAACCTTGAAGCGTTGTCGGCCTGCAATCTTCGCGGAAATGCTGCGCAAGTGGACGGCGAAGTTCGACTATCATCCGAATGCGATTCTCGAATTGCTTGGCAGCATCGGGTATCGTTGTTTCTATTTGTCGGATGATCATCTTCGTTGTCTCGAACGCATGACCGACGATGTAGCCGCAACCAATTTCCTGTTCCTCCACGCCGAGCGCCACGCCGCACGGATCGGCGAGATCGAATCGGCATGACGCGCGACGCCACCGAGTTCGCAAAGCGGATCCGCGGCCATACTCTGCGCATGGTCGGCGCCGCCAACGCTTCCCACATTGGCAGCTGCCTTTCGTCCGCCGACATCCTCGCCATTCTGTACGCCGAGGTGTTGCGCGTCGACCCCGCGCGAACAGATTGGCCGGAACGCGACCGCTTCATCCTCAGCAAAGGTCACGCGGCGGCGATCTTGTACGCGACGCTGGCGGAACGCGGCTTCATTCCTATTGAACAGTTGGCGACTTACAGCGCCGATGGTTCCCCGTTGATGGGGCACGTCAGCCATAAGGTCCCCGGGGTCGAAGTTTCAACCGGCTCACTCGGGCATGGATTGCCGATCGGTTGCGGCCTGGCACTCGGCGGCAAACGCAAACAGGAGAACTGGCGCACGTTCGTATTATTGTCCGACGGCGAGTTGGATGAAGGATCAAATTGGGAGGCGGCCCTGTTTGCCGGCCATCATGGCTTGGATCAACTCGTCGCCATCGTGGACTACAACAAAATTCAAAGCTTCGGCCGTGTGAAGGACATACTCGATTTGGAACCATTGGCCGACAAATGGCGGGCGTTTCGCTGGGAAGTGTGCGAATTGGATGGCCATGACATTCCGGCGCTGCGCAAAGCAATGAAACAAGTGCCATTCCAACCCGGCCGGCCCAGTGTCGTGATCGCTCACACCGTCAAAGGCAAAGGCGTGTCGTTCATGGAGAACGACTTGCTCTGGCATTATCGCCCGCCGGATCAGAAACAACTGGCGGCCGCGTTGACCGAGTTGGGGTGCGGCCCGTGAGAACGGCCTTTATCGAAGCATTGTGTGAGGCCGCCGCCAGTGATTCACGCATCTTTCTCGTATGTGGCGACCTTGGCTATTCCGTGCTGGAGCGCTTCGCCACGCGGTTCCCGGATCGCTATCTGAACGCAGGCGTTGCCGAACAGAACATGACGGGTATCGCCGCCGGGCTGGCACTCACTGGCCACATCGTCTTCGTCTACTCGATTGTGAACTTTCCGGTGATGCGCTGCCTGGAACAAGTCCGAAACGATGTGGCTTATCATGGCCTCAATGTTAAGATCGTGACTGTCGGCGGCGGCATGGTATATGGTGGCCACGGTTACACGCACCACGGCGCGGAAGACCTGGCCGTGATGCGTGTCCTGCCGAACATGACCGTCGTCGCGCCGGGCGATCCAGGGGAGGCTGCATGGGCGACACGCCAGATAGCGTCGCTGCCCGGACCGGCCTACTTGCGACTGGCGCGCGGCGGTGAACCGCGCGTTAACTTGTCTGATTGCGGGGGTTGGTCCGTCGGCCGACCCATTTTGATCCGCGCCGGCAGCGACGTGACGTTGGCCAGCACCGGCGGCATGTTGGCAATGACTCTGGCCGCTGC
>JANNLP010000455.1:0-8557 GCA_031396905.1 Gemmataceae bacterium | reverse complement strand
CGGAGTTCATTGCCAACCACCCGCAGTTGTGGAATGAAGATATTGGAGTCTGAGCAATGCCGCCGATCAATGGTATTCTCGAAACAGCGCTGTACGTCGATGATTCCGAGCAATCGGCTAAGTTCTACCAGAGCGTCTTCGGTTTCGAGGCCTTCTCAACCGGCGAACGCCTCATCGCCATGAAAATCGCCGACAAGCAGATTCTGTTGCTATTCAAGAAGGGACTGTCCGAGCATCTGCCAAACCTGAAACACGATGGCTCCGGTCAATCCCACATGGCATTCGCCATAGACGCTGTGCAACTCGCCGCGTGGGAGCAATGGCTTGCTCAAACCGGCGTGGCCGTCGAGGAACGCAAGACGTGGGACCGCGGTGGCACCAGCCTCTATTTCCGCGACCCCGACGGCCATCTCCTCGAAGTCGCCACCCCTGGCGTGTGGGCAATTTATTGAACCTGACTGAAGGGCAGAGATTTCTGCCAGGTTTTCCGTCTTCTTTGTGTGATCTTTGTGCCCTTCGTGCCTTTGTGGTTGATCTTGAAGACTAACTACAAAGGCACGAAGGGCACAAAGGAATCACAAAGAAAACCACCCTGTTCGGATTCGCACAACTTGACGCAAGCCGGTCGCACTTTTGGATGCAGTTCGACTTGCGCAACTCATATTGCCTTTGACGGCCATCGAATGGCGTGGTTGTTCGCTTCGGCTCAAGCTGCAACTTCGGTTCGACCGATCTCCGGTTGGGGGATTATGTTCTCCATATCCGTGCCGCGATCGATCAACTGCGAACGCGGCTTTGTGAGGGGATGAACGGGCTGTTTGACGCACTGGCGAGGCAGCCCACAACCGACAGGCCCGGACGGACTGGCTCCAGGTCGATCTCTCCGCAAGGCGAGGCCGATCCAAACTGTCCGCTTCATGGCCCCGGACCCCTTCACCGCCCTGGCGGCCGCGTCCCTGCCGACGCCCGCCAGGGTGAGCCGCTGCATCGCATCACCTGGGTTTCGTCATCATGTCCTACTGGCGAGCGACCCGCCACCCGGCTCCCTGTCTGGCCTTCGTGCTGCCGCTGTTGTGCATCTACGAATACGCCGTCATCTCATTGGGCGGCACGCAAGCCATCTCCGTGCGAAACGGTGCCGACGCCTGGCTCCGCTGGATGTTGAACGCTTTCGGCCCGAGTTTTGGATTGCTCGCTCCCGTGATGATTGGTGTAGGTCTTATCTGGTGGGCCATGCGCCGCCGCGCTGATGCACCGACCGATGCCTCGTCCGTCGTTCTCGGTATGTTTCTCGAGAGCATCATTTTCGCCATCGGCCTTTGGGCGCTCAGCCGATCATTTGGACCACTGTTAGATTCATTGGGTATTACGCTTTCAACAACTAACGAAACATCAAACAACTTATCAAAGTCGCCCACGCCAATCGCCCAGTCGGTCACGTTCCTTGGCGCAGGCATCTACGAAGAAGTGATCTTCCGCCTCGGCCTCTACGGCGGTGCTGCGTTCTTCTTGCGTATGGCGCTAGTTCCCAAGTCACTGGCCATCATCCTTGCCGCATTACTCAGCGCCATTGCCTTCGCCGCCGTGCACCACGTGGGAACCCAAGGCGAAGCCCTCGACGGCTACGTCTTCGCCTTCCGCGCCTTGGCCGGTTTATTATTCGTAGGCATCTACGCCCTACGCGGCTTCGGCATCGCCGTCGGGGCGCATGCGTGTTACGACGTGCTGGTGGGGATCGCGGTCTAGTCGATCGTTGGCCGGCGCAACACTCAATCACATTCACTTTGCACGCAATTTCGTAAGAAATCGACATCGTTATTGTCGCAATAGCTTTTTTGTGGAGTCCAAACGATGCCCACGCATCCGATTTCGCCGGACGTCGGCGCCAGCGACGAAGCCGGCCGCGACGCCGCTCACGCGAAGCCGTTTTCACCCTTCGACACTGGGGACTACCAGTCTCGCTCGGCAGCAGAAGACGCAGTCGGCACCATCATCGCCGGCAAGTACAAGTTAATTGAACGCATCGGCGAAGGCGGCATGGGCACCGTGTGGATGGCCCAGCAGACCGAACCTGTGAAACGATCGGTCGCAGTCAAACTCATCAAGAAAGGGATGGATTCCAAACACGTCGTGGCGCGTTTTGAAGTGGAACGGCAAGCTCTGGCGGTAATGGATCACCCGAACATCGCCAAAGTGCTGGATGCTGGCACCATTGAATCCCCGGACCTGGCATCGGCGGGGCCTGACGCTGCGATTGGACTGATTGGTCGGCCTTATTTCGTCATGGAGCTGGTCAAGGGTGTGCCCATCACCAAGTACTGCGATCAAAACAAGCTCACGCCCAGGCAACGACTCGAACTGTTCGTGCCCGTTTGCCAGGCAATCCAGCACGCTCATCAAAAGGGCATCATCCACCGCGACATCAAGCCGTCGAATGTCATGGTGGCGCTTTACGACGACAAACCGGTGCCCAAGGTCATAGACTTTGGCGTTGCCAAGGCAACAGGTCAGGCTCTGACAGAACAGACGTTGAACACGGGGTTGGGCGGCATCGTCGGCACGCCGGAGTACATGTCTCCGGAGCAGGCGAGCTTGAACAATCTCGACATCGATACACGGACCGACGTCTATAGCCTTGGCGTGCTGCTTTACGAATTACTAGCGGGCAGCCCGCCTTTCAAACGCAACGATTTGCAACAAATCGGTTTGTTGGAAATCCTGCGCGTCATCTGCGAGGACGAACCGCCAAGACCCAGCACGAAATTGAGTACTGCCGACGCATTGCCGAGCATTTCTGCCAATCGTGGGACAGAGCCGAAGAAACTAACCGGTCTATTGCGAAACGAGTTGGACTGGATCGTAATGAAAGCGCTGGAGAAAGACCGCTCGAGGCGCTATGAAACAGCCAACGGTTTCGCCGCCGACATCAATCGCTATCTGGCCGGCGAACCCGTTAATGCCCATCCGCCGAGCTCCGCCTATCGGCTGAAAAAGTTCCTGCGCAAGCATAAAGGCCCGGTCATCGCGGCGTCTCTCGTCGTGATTGCTCTGTTGGCGGGCATTGTCGGTACGACTTGGGGCTTTTTCCGCGCTGATCATGAGCGACAGGTCGCAGTCAAAGCACGCGAGGCGGAGGCCGAACAGCGCCGGCAGGCCGAACAAGCCAATCTGGGTGCATTGCAAGCGTTGCGATCGTTTACCGACGACCTGATGGAGAAACAGATAGCATCGAAAAATGAACTGAGCAAAAACGAAACATCGTTGTTGCGTAATGCGCTGAAGCAGTGGGATGTGTTCGCACAATCGAAGGGTGATTCAGCCGATGCCCGCGCCATTCGTGCCGAGGGCGCGAGTCGCGTGGCCGCTTTGCAGGGTAAACTGGGCCTGAAGGCAGATGCGGAAGCAAACTATCGTACTGCCCTGACGATCATCGATCAGTTGGTCGCGGAGTTTCCCACCAATCGCCAGTATCGGTCGGAACTCGCGCAGACCGAGGCTTATCTTGGTAGCGTGCTGATGGATCGCAACCAGTTTCCCGAGTCGGAGGAACATTTACTGGCGGCACTTAAGATTCAGGAAAAGCTCGTCGCTGAATTCACAACTGTGCCGGAATACCTCGTCGAGTTTGCGAAGTTCTATGGTAACCTTGGCAATTTGAAGGTCCGAAGCGGCAAGCGAGTGGACGCGGAAACGCACTTCCGCCAGGCGTTGGCCATCCAAGAGAAGCTCGTCGCTGAAGCGGCTTCCGAAAACAATGTTGCCAACCTGGCACAGAGTCACAACAACTTGGGATTACTCCTCAGTGAACTCGCCAAGATGGCCGAGGCCGAAGAGCAGTATCTCAAGTGTGTCGCTATCCGAACCAAACTGGCCGACGATTATCCGGATGTGCCCACGCATGGTTACAATCTGGCATACATCCGCTGCAATCTCGGAAATCTGTTGACCGACACTGGCAAACCGGCACGGGCCGAAGAACAGTATGACAATGCCCTGGCAATCTTGAATAAGTTGGTGGCCGCCTACCCCTCTATGCCACAGTATCGTTTTGAACTGGGCCGCACGTACGGACTCCTGGCCGATCTATTTAACAGCCTCGATAAGAGAGAAAAAGCCGAAGAACACTATCGTAAATCGCTGACCCACCGTGAGAAGCTGACCGTCGATTTTCCCACGGTGCCACTTTATCGTTCGTCTCTTTCCAACTGTCGCACCAATTTCGCGTCGTTATTGAACAGGATGTCGAAACGGGAGGAGGCCGAAGATCAGTTTCGATTGGCCGTCGCCATCCAGCAAAAACTGGTGGACGACTATGCGAATGTGCCTAATTACAAGATCGCATTGGGGACGGGTCTCTACAACTTCGGCAATCTGCATCTCAACAATGGCAAATTGAACGAGGGCCTGGCGTTATTCGAGCAGGCCATCCGCATCCTGACTCCCGTGTACGAACAGGACAAGCGGCTCGCGAGCGCGAAACGATTCCTCAGAAACGGTTACTGGGGTCGGGCCATGGCTTTTGATCGTTTGGAAAGGTACACAGAGGCGGCCACCGACTGGGGCGCGGCCATGGAGCTCAGCGGCCCCACCGAACAGCCAGTGCTGCGATTCAACCGCGCGAACTCGCGTCTACGGGCCGAACAGCATGTTGCCGAATCAATTCAGGAGATCGACGAACTCGCGAAACTCGACACATGGAATCCCCAACAATGGTATGTCTTCGCATGTACCTATGTCGTGGCCAGTACCAAAGACGAGGCCAGGAAAGAAGAACACTTAACCCGAGCCATCGACCTACTTCGCAAAGCCATGAAGGCCGGCTTCAAAGATCGAGATCAAATCGAAAGCAATAAAGACCTCGACATTGTGCGCGGCCGGGCCGACTTCAAGAAGTTGATCGCCGAGTTAGAGACAAACGCGAAAGTGAAAGAGTAGTTTGGGCCGACCGAAAGCAACTGAGTGCGATCTAGCTGGCTACTTCGACGTTAAGCCCCGAAGCCATTTTCATTGGCGAGCCGGAAGCGTCAGCGCCCGGAGCAGTCGCCTGCCGTTCTTCTGCGCATTGACCTATGGCTAGCAACTCCTCCGGTCGCTCACGCTCCCGGCTCGCCGAATGCACTATTTCTTTTCTGCCGCCGGCTTCTTCTCCGTCGCGACCTTCGCCCCCAAATCAGCCAGCAGCTTCTTGAAGTCCTCGCGCTCGCGCAGAGCGTCGAGGTCTTTGTCTCTCTTTATGTGCTCGACGTTGTTGTACCCGGCGGCGACGGCTTTATGCAACCACCCCATCGCTTGATCAGCATCCGCATCGGCGAGCCGTGTGGCGTCAGCCCCCGGAGGATTCGCCCGCAGCACCGCCGCTGTCACAGCGCGATTGCACACCGCTTGATAAAGACTCGCGGCATCCGCCCGGTTCAATTTCTCCCACATCTCGGCGGTGACCCGGCAACCGGCCGCGTCCTTGGCCTTCTCGAAGGGTCGCAGCCGAAGATCCATCACCGTCGGAATCAACTGCGGATGAACGATCTTGCCAGCGGCCCGCTTCAGGCAATCGTCGATGATCGGCACGGCCTCCGCACCACGATCCAAGCCAACAAGGCTCTCCACCAAACACCACATGCTAATCAGCGTGTCGCTGTGGTCAGGACCGAGCTTGGCCTTCCGCAACGCCAGCGTCTCCTCGCGAAGCTTGAGGGCCTCGGCGTGCCGACCGAGGTCCGCGTAGCTGTTGGCGAGGTTGTTCATGCCCGTGAGTGTGTCGGGGTGGTCGGTACCAAGCTTGGACTTCTGCAGCCCGAGCGTCTCGTCGCGGAGCTTGCAAGCCTCGGCATACCGTCCGAGGTTGAAATAGCTGGTGGCCAAGTTATTCATGGTCATAAGCGTATCGCGGTGGTCGGGACCGAGCTTTGCCTTCTGTAGCGCCAAAGTCTCACTTTGGAGTTTCAGGGCTTCGACGTGCCGGCCCAGATGGGTGTTGCAAATTGCCAGGCTGATCATGTTCGAAAACGTATCGGGGTGGTTCGGGCCGAACTTGGTCTTCATAATTGCCAACGATTCTTCGTGAAGCTTGATGGCCTCGGAGTGCCGGCCGAGATCGTCATAGCTTATGGCCAAGTTAGTCATGCTCGAAAGCGTGTCCGGATGGTCGGGGCCGAGCTTGGCCTTCATGATCGCCAGTGTCTCCTCGCGAAGTCTGAGGGCTTCGGCGTGTCGGCCGAGGTCGACGTAGCTGTTGGCCAGGTTGCCCATGCACCCTAGCGTGTCCTGATCGTCGGAACCTAGCTTGGTCTTCATGAGTGCTAGCGTCTCCTCGCCGAGCTTGGTGGCGTCGGCGAGCTGGCCAAGTGCGGTATAGCTCGTAGCCAGGCCCATCATGCTCCGAAGCGTATCGGCATGGTCCGGCCCGAGGTGCTGCGCGCGGAGAGCGCGAGCGGCTTGGAATTGTTCGGCGGCAATTTTCGCGTCACCCAGGTACGAAAAAGATATTCCCAAAGTCATCCGCAGTTTGGCCTCGATCAGCGGCTGCTGAGTAAAGCTCTTGTCCACGAACGGCAGGGCCGCCTCAATGGCCTTGCGAAGGGTAATGTCGTGACCTAGGCCGCCCTCGTCCGTCTCGGGTCGGGCGGCGGCAAAGATATTGTTCTCCACAAAACTGAGCACGGCTTGGGCAATCCGTTTCTCGTCTTCAGCCCGGTCGCGCTCATTGCCAGTGGCGATTTCCTGAGCGACGACCAATTGCCGTTGATGATCGACCGCTGCCAGACCGATGGCCAAACCAACGATCGTGGTTAAGCCGACCAGAGCCGCACTGGTGGCGAAGGTCCGATGTTTGCGCAGCCAGCGTCGGGCGCGATCACTCAGTGGCTCGGCGTGCGCGCCGACCGGTTCATCGGCCAGCCAATGCTCGATGTCGGCTGCCAATGTTTGAGCGGTGGCATAGCGGTCGCTTGTCTTCAAGGCCATCGCTCGATTGCAAATGGCGTCGAGGGCCTTGGGAATTGCCGGCTGGATGGATCGCGGCGGCGGGATTTCACCTTTCTGACTTCGAATCAGAGTTGCCATCACGTCGCAATCGCTGTTAGCCGGATTGCCGACAAGCAGGTGATACAGTGTGGCCCCCAGGCTGTAGACATCGGTCGCAGGGCCTAGTTGATCGAGCTTTCCTGCGGCTTGCTCTGGGCTCATATAGGCCGGCGTGCCGAGAGCCGATCCATGAAGTGTGGGAATCACGTCGCTGCCGGAACTGGGCTTCAGAGTTATTTCGCCTTCGGCCTCCGATCGGTGACTCTCACGGTTCGCCTGCGTCTTGGCCAGGCCCCAATCGACGACAAGCGTTTCGCCGTATTTGCCAAGCATGATGTTGCCGGGCTTCAGATCGCGATGCAGCACGCCGCGCGAGTGAGCGTAGGCGACGGCGTTGCACACGTCGATGAAGCGCTGGAGGAGCCGGCGAAATTCGACGGAGTCGAATTTAGGCGAGCGTCGATCCGTAAGGTCGACGTGGTTTTGGTTTTCGACTTCACGTCGAGCTGACGCTTCGACGCTCGCCAAAGAATGAAACCGCTTTATCGCTTCACCGAGGTTATCACCTTTGATAAAGCGCATTGCGTAGTACGGCCGGCCATCGTCGTAATGACCCAACCCATAAACCGGCACGATGCCGGGATGTTCCAACCCGCCGGTCACCTCGGCTTCGAAGACGAAACGCGCTCGGCTATCGCCACGGTCCTTGGTCGCCTGAATTTCCTTGAGTGCGACTTCGCGGTTCAATTCCACATCCGTGGCGACAAAGACCTCACCGAGGCCGCCGCGCGCGTGAGGCCGCAAGATACGATATCGGCTGCCGTCGCGGTCATTCGTCGGCGCCTTGGTGTGCGATTGAGTCTCCTCGTCGTGGCAACCGACGAAACTCAAGGTCGCTTGCACGTCGGCATCGGGCACGGCTCGCAATTGCTCGCGCAAACTGCTGAATAACGAAACCGCCGCCAGACTCTTTTCCGGGTCGCCGCCGTGCGCTTGCACATGAGCATCGACGAGCGGCTCCAGCAGCCGACGATTTGCCGGCAGTAATGCGCCCTGTTCTTCGAGAATGCTGCCGATGGGTTTGGTCTTGGCCAAAACCCAGGCATTCAGACCGGCGATCAATTGGTCGCGGGTGATGAAATCCATCTGCACGGCCAGGATGGCGAAAAGTAGGTTGCGATCAGCGGACATGGGGCAACTCCGGAACAGAATGTCAATGGCTTTATGATATGCAGTGCGATTACTGCTAGCCGATTAAGATTTTTCCGACGAGTTTGATTCACTGTTGACTTCGCTGCACAAGTAGTGTATAGTTGTATCGTATCGGCACGACGCGCCGATACATTGCGGTGTTCTCGCCGGACTTGGTACCGGGATGGCGGGCACATCGGGAGGAGTTATCACCACGGAAATGCAGAGAATACAGGGAAAACGAGGACCATGGACTTTGTCTTCTCCGTGAACTCTGTGTCTTTGTGGCGGGCATTCCTTCTCGAAACGGGTTGAAAGGCGATGCGACGGGATGTGTCGATCCGGC